>BPHE01000015.1 GCA_026003395.1 Vicingaceae bacterium | reverse complement strand
CCTAAGAGACCCGCAGGAAAATGTGATGGCGTTGACAGAAATTTAATTACTTTAACCCTAAACATGATATTTGTATGTAGAGAAATAACAAATAACTATAGAGAGTTGTTTTAAATTTTGAAAAAAAATTATAGATTTGCAATGTTGAATTTGCCCTGGTGGTGGAATTGGTAGACACGCTACTTTGAGGGGGTAGTGCTTGCAAAAGCGTGCTGGTTCGAGTCCAGTCCAGGGCACAAATCAATTTTATGAAAAAACTTCTTTTTATATCCTTATTTTCTGCAGTCACATTTTGGGCTTGTGAAAATGACAAAAAAGCAGAAAAAGCAGAAAAAGCAGAAATCATTGAGGAAACGACCGAGGATGTCTTACCATTAAAAGAAGAAATAATCCACAGCGACGGCTTTAAACTTTACACGGCTGTTTATGGTAAAGGGAAACCATTGATTTTTTTATCGTCTCCGGGATATTTATCTTCAAGGTTTTATATTACATACGTTCAAAGTATTTTCCCTGATTATCAAATTATTACAATGGATTACAGAGGGACCGGCAAAAGTGATTTTCCCGAAGATTCTGTGTTTAGTTTAGAGAAATATGCCGCAGATGTTGAACTATTGATAAACAAATATGTGAAAGATTCATGCATTATTTTTGCCCATGGTTTTGGAGCTTTACCCTGCAATAATGACAGCATCCGTTTTTCCGAACAAAATATCACACCTTATTTTCAGTAATCCTTTTCCATTGACATCTATTTCTTACAATAATCGCATGCAAGAAATGATAAGCAAAAGAAGTGAAGAGATGACAGGAGAATTATTTAATTTATACAAAAGCAAGGAATTCAAACAAGGGGATTCTGCTGCAGTTATGAAGGTTTTTTCATTGGAAATGTCTCAATTGATTGACCCCTTGGCTAAAGATTATCTTTTAAAAGACATTCGCTTAAATGCACAAGAATTAAAAAATTTGGAATTTATCAAAAGTATGAATGAAAAAGCTCTTTTGAAATATGATTTAACTTCTCAAGCCGAAAAAATCGCAGAACCGATATTGATGTTCAGAGGAGATCTCGATTTTCTTTCATTACCAACAGCCGAAGAATATCAAGCAGCTTGTAAAAACATATTGGTCCATAATGTTCCCGGATCAGTACATTTTACCTATATAGAAAATCCTGATTTTGTAAAAAGGGAAATTCAAAAATTTTTGAGTGAAAATTAAAGTAATATGAAGTATAGATTGTTAGGTAAGTGGGGGATAGAGGTGAGTGAATTATCTTTTGGTTCTTGGGTTACCTTCGGCAACCAAATTGATCAAACGACATCGGAAAAATTGATGAAAACGGCTTATGATGCCGGTGTGAATTTTTTTGATAATGCTGAAGTGTATGCTCAAGGGAAGAGTGAAGAAGTGATGGGCAAAATTTTGAAAAAATTTAAATGGCCCAGAGATACTTATTTGGTTTCAAGCAAAGTTTTTTGGGGTGGTAAAGGTCCTAATCAAAAAGGATTAAATGCCAAAAGAATAAAAGAAGCTTGCGAGGCAGCTCTCAAACGCTTGCAAGTAGAATATCTCGATTTGTTTTTTTGTCATAGACCGGATGAAAAAACACCCATTGAAGAAACGGTCTATGCCATGAATGTTTTGATTCAACAAGGCAAAATTTTATATTGGGGAACGTCGGAGTGGAGTGCCCAACAAATTATGGAAGCGCATGCCATAGCCCGTGAAAACCATTTGATTGGGCCACGGATGGAGCAACCACAATACAATATGTTGGTAAGAGAACGATTTGAAAAAGAATACCGTCGTTTATATTCTTCCATAGGTATGGGTACCACCATTTGGTCTCCTTTGGCTTCAGGGATTTTGACCGGAAAATACAATGATTTTAAAATTCCCAAAGGCAGCCGTCTATCTTTGAAAGATTTGCAATGGCTGAAAGAGAAAATGTTGACCAAGGAAAATATCGAGAAGGTGAAACAATTGACAAAACTGGCTTCTGATTTAGGTTGTTCCACCGCACAACTGGCTATTGCCTGGTGTCTTAAAAATCCTCATGTGAGCACAGTCATACTCGGCGCAACAAAAGTTTCTCAATTGAAAGAAAATCTTAAAAGTATTGAAATTACCGATAAATTGACTGAAGAAGTGCTGCAAAAAATTGAAGATATTTTGCAAAACAAGCCGGAAATAACTCTGTTTAGATGAAAATTCTCCGGGGGATTCAGGTCATTGATTTATCCTCAGTATTGGCCGGACCATCTGTGGCTTCTTTTTTGGGAGAATGTGGGGCAGAAGTCATCAAAATCGAAAATGCGGCAACCAACGGTGACGTAACCAGAACCTGGAAAATTCCGGGTGAAAACAGCCCAACACATATATCTGCTTATTACGCTTGTTGTAACGCATTCAAAAAAATAAAAAAATGGGATTTAAACGACCCTCATGCTTGCGAATCTCTTTATTTGTTGATTCAGCAATCGGATATACTCATTACAAATTTTAAAAAAAATACCTTGTTGAAATTTGGACTGGATTATGATGCTGTCAAACAGTTGAAAAAGGATATCATTTATGCTCATTTGAGTGGTTTTGGTCCGGATGATTCGCGTGTTGCGTACGATCTTGTGCTTCAAGCCGAGAGTGGTTGGATGTATTTAAACAGAGAAGAAAATGATTTTCCACTTAAGGTGCCGGTTGCAATCATAGATTTGTTTGCAGCACACCAATTAAAAGAAGCTATATTACTGGCACTTATCAAGAGAATGAAAACCGGAAAAGGTTCCTATATACATTGTTCGTTGATTGATGCTGCTTTGGCTGCTTTGGCCAATCAAGCCACCAATTTTTTAACCGGAGGTGTTAATCCACGTCCGTCCGGATCATTGCATCCAAACATTGCCCCATACGGAGAATTGTTTAAAACAGCCGACAACCGGTGGTTGGTTCTAGCTATTGGCAGCGACGAACAATTTCAGAAACTTTGCACTTTACTGGATTTATCAGGGTTAGCCACCGATCCGAAATTTTCAAGCAATCCTTTGAGAGTCAAATTTCGTCACGAGTTATTTCAACTTTTACAAGATAAAATTAAAGATTTGGAATTTGAATATTTATACGAACAATTAAAAAAACTACAAATTCCGGCTGCCGGCATCTACGATGTGGCTGAAGCATTTCAAAAACATTCGGCCGGCAATGTTGTTTTAAAAACCGAGGTGGATGGAGTGGAAGTTACCACTATCCGCCAATTGGTTGCTCAAATCAAGGATTAAGACGGAAAATTTCCCATTCATTCTTTTGATTGAGAGAAAAAGCAATTCTATCGTGAAGTCGGTTTGGCCGCCCTTGCCAGAATTCAAAATAATGGGGAAAAATTTGATATCCACCCCAATGGGGAGGCCTTGGTACATCCTGATTTTTAAATTTCAACTCAAATTCTTGAAACCTTTTCATCAAAACATCTCTGCTCTGCAGTTTCTCGCTTTGATGAGAAGCCCATGCACCAATTTGACTCTCACGTGGCCTTGAAGAAAAATATTTGTCTGACATTTGCGCCGGTGCCTTTTGCACGGTTCCTTCTATGATAACCTGACGTTCTATTTCTTCCCAAAGAAACAAGCAAGCCACTTGTGGATTTTCTTCGATTTGCCTGCCTTTCTTGCTTTGATAATTTGTATAAAAAACAAGGCCGTGTTCACGGGAGATATCGCGTAAATAAACAGTACGCACGGAGGGTTGAAGATTTTTTCCGGTGGTGGCCAAAATCATGGCATGTGGGTCCAATATCTGTGATGCAATTGCTTCTTCCATCCATTGGTTAAATTGATCGTAGGGATTGGATAGAACATCCTTTTCTGAAAGGGCTTTTTGCATAAATTCTCTGCGTATGCCGTTGATATAATTCCTTAGATCCTCTGTCATAGTGAAACGTTTACATTTTTTCAGGGGCCTCAATGCCTAAGATGTTTAAACCGTTTTTTATGATCGCTGCGGTAATGGCCGAAATTTTCAGACGATAATTTCTTTTTGCTTCGTTTGACTCTTTGAGAATGGGTATGGTTTGATAAAAATGATTGTATGTTTTTGAAAGATCATAAATATAATTGGCTAAAATGGAAATGTTGTATGTAGCAACCGACTCGTCTATAATTTCATTGAATTGAATCATTTTTTTGACTAAAGATCTTTCTTCCGGTGTTAAATGAAAAGACAAATTTTTGTCGATAAAAATAGATTCATTTTCAAGATTCCATCCGGCTTTTTTCAATAAACTGCAAATGCGGGCATGAGTATATTGAATGAAAGGTCCGGTATGTCCGTTCAGATCGATACTTTCTTTGGGGTTGAAAATCATGTTTTTTTTAGGATCCACTTTTAGGATAAAGTATTTGAGTGCACCCATACCGATTTGAAAATAAAGTTTCCGGCGTTGATTATCGTCCAAATCATCTATTTTTCCGAGGTTTTGTGCTGTTTCGGCGGCTTGTTGTATCATTTTTTCAATTAAGTCATCGGCATCCACCACAGTACCTTCCCTGGATTTCATTTTTCCTTCGGGCAATTCAACCATACCATATGACAGATGATAGCACCTGTCTGCCCAGGAATATCCAAGTTTTTTTAAAATGGCAAATAAAACCTTAAAGTGATATTCTTGTTCATTCCCTACAACATAGATAATGCCTTTGAGTCCGGGATGTTTTTCAAAACGTTCAATGGCAGTTCCTATATCTTGTGTAATATATACTGACGTACCGTCTGACCTGAGTAATAATTTATGATCAAGACCTTCGGCAGTCAGATCACACCAAACCGAACCGTCTTCTTTTTTATAAAAAATCCCTTTTTCCAATCCTTCATTCACAGCTTTTTTTCCAAGGAGATATGTGTCGGATTCATAATAAATCTCGTCGAAGCTTACCCCAAGTTTTTCAAACGTTTCGTCAAATCCTTTGTAGACCCAACTATTCATCATTTTCCACAATTGCAAAGTTTCTTCATCTCCTTCTTCCCATTTTTTCAATAATTCTCTTGCCCGGAGCATGATCGGGGCTTGTTGTTCTGCTTCTTCTTTCGACAAACCATTTTTCATTCCTTCTTCCACTTGTTGTTTGTATGTCTGATCAAACATCACATAATATTTCCCTACCAGGTGGTCGCCTTTCATTCCTGAAGATTCGGGGGTTTCCCCGTTGGCAAAAAGTTTCCAGGCAATCATTGATTTGCAGATGTGAATACCACGGTCATTGATTAAATTTGCTTTGATCACTTTGTGTCCTTTCCATTCAAGCAATTGAGAAAAACTCCATCCAATCAAAATGTTTCTTATATGCCCAAGGTGCAAAGGTTTGTTGGTGTTGGGCGAGGCAAACTCAATCATCAAAGTGTCGGCAGTTACGTCTGATTTTGAAATTTTATCGGGCATTGCGTCGACCAATGCATGATCTGTAAAACTAAGGTTTAAAAAACCTTTGACAACTTCAAATTTTTGGTAAAAACCGGGATATTTTTCAATCAAAATTTTTCCGACAGTTTCTCCAACAGATTGAGGCGATGATTTCAATAGTTTTAAAACGGGAAAAATAACCCAGGTAAGTTCACCTTCAAATGCAGGATTTGTTTGTTCGATTTGAATGGATGAAGGTTCCAGGTTTACATTATATTGTTGATGAATGATTTCTAAAAGATGTTTTTGCAACTGATCTGCCAATCTTTTCATAAATTATCATTTAAAATTTCACGGATGATATTTGCCGCAAATTTTGCCATTTTATTTTCATTATCAAGCAATGGGTTTATTTCTACCACTTCAAATACTTTTGTTTGTGGTAAATAAAACAACTTTTTTAAAAATGCTTTTGTTTTTTCATATCGCAAGCCGTTTTTTACCGGTGTTCCGGTTCCGAAGGATGTTTCATCCGGATCCAATGAATCTACATCAAAAGATACTAACCAGTGGTTGCAATACTTCAAGTGTGAAGTAATGGTTGAAATGATATCCTCAACATTGATACTGTTAAACTCATCGGGAGGGATTATTTTTATGTTGTTTTTTTGAAGGATATGGTATTCTTCCGGTTCGAAATCCCGAAGGCCCACAAAAATCAAATTTTGATAAGGAATTTTCAAATTACCCGGAGAAATGGATTTTAATTTATTCCAAAGATTTACTACTACATCAGAACAATCGTTGCGTTTACATTCTAAATTATCTTCTCCAAAAGCAATGGCCAATGGCATGCCATGCATATTTCCCGATGGAGTGGTAAATGGACTGTGAAAATCGGCGTGGGCATCTATCCAGATGATTCCTGTTGAGGCCGGATTATATTGAGTTTTCATGGCTGCAATGGTAGCAGCCGATGTAGAATGATCACCGGAGAACACCAATAATTTCTTTTGATTATCAAGCAAGGGTAAAGTTGATTGATAAACTTGTTGTTGATAATCATAAATTAAATCTATGTTTTTGGCAGGTCCGGAAAATTTTGAATGAATCATGCTTGTCGAATACCTGTAAGTTTTAACGGCATTATTTAGCAATGATCTAAAGGTATCGTTCTCCAGTAATTCTAAAGATAACGCCTCCGGGCCATAGGCGCAACCTTTTTTTCCGGCACCCAAATCACTTTCATTTAAAATTAGATTCATATTTGGCATAGTTAATTTATTTTATTTTTTATAATTTAACTTAATTAAATCATAATTTTGCATCCAATCTACATAACTTACATTTATGAAGAATACATATTATGACTTAATAAAACAAACTTTCGATTTCCCTCAAGAAGGATTTGAAGTAAAAGACAATGAATTGTACTATCATCAAATCCCTTTGATGGAAATCATCAAGCAATATGGCACCCCTCTCAAACTCACATACCTTCCGCGAATAGGCCAACAAATTGCCCGGGCCAAACGTCTTTTCAACGTGGCTATGGCAAAAGTTGACTACAAAGGTAGTTATACTTATTGTTATTGTACAAAAAGTTCGCATTTTTCTTTTATTCTTGAGGAAGTATTGGCCAATGATGCTCATTTGGAAACTTCCTCGGCTTACGATATCCCCTTAATTAAAAATCTTTACAAAAATAAAAAGATTACCAAAGAACATTACATTGTGTGCAATGGATATAAAAGGCCCATGTACCTTGAGCAAATTGCAGAGCTTGTCAATGAAGGTTTTAATGTCATTCCGGTGATTGACAACAAAAAAGAAATTGATTACTATTTGAAACATTTCAAAAAAGACGGTGTTCCGGTAGGTATCAGAATTGCAGCAGACGAAGAACCTACTTTTGAATTCTACACTTCACGACTCGGCATTAAATACAGGGATATTGTCCAATTCTATAAAGATAAGATTAAACCCAACAAAAAAGTGCAGTTGAAAATGCTGCATTTTTTCATCAATACGGGAATTAAGGATAATGCTTATTATTGGAGTGAATTGCTAAAATGCCTCAATGTTTATGCAGAATTGAAAAAAATATGCCCCGAACTGGATATTTTGAACATTGGGGGTGGATTACCCATCAAAAATTCATTAAATTTTCAATTTGACTATGAGTACATGATCGAGGAAATTATTTTTCAAATTAAAGATTTTTGTGAACGAAACGAAATTCCCGAGCCAAATATTTTTACCGAATTTGGAACTTTCACTGTAGGCGAGAGTGGGATCAATATCTATTCCATTATCGACGAAAAAGTGCAAAACGACACAGAAACATGGTATATGATCGATAATTCCTTTATTACCACTTTGCCTGACACCTGGGGAATTGACCAACGTTACATCTTATTGGCAATCAATAAATGGAACAAGCCATTCAAAAGAGTCAATCTTGGAGGGCTGACCTGCGACAGTTTGGATTACTACAATACTGAAGCCCATGTCAACCAAGTGTTTTTACCTCAAATCGATGAAGGTGATGATGAACCTCTGTATATTGGATTTTTCCATACCGGTGCTTATCAAGAAAGTTTGAGCGGGTATGGAGGTATTAAGCATTGTTTGATTCCTTCGCCCAAACACGTGATTATTGATTTGGATGATGAGGGCAATTATACAACGAAGTTGTTTGCAAAAGAACAGAGTTATAAGTCCATGATGAAAATTTTGGGATACGAGTAAATGTTCAGAATTAACATAATTTTCCACTTTAAATTTATTCACTTTTGAGTAAATTTACTCATTCAATTCGTTTAGCCATAGCAATCATTTTTTCAAATGAAGAAATTTAAATTACGTGCACCATTCAAGCCATCGGGAGATCAACCGGAAGCTATCCGTCAACTTTGTGAAGGGTTGAGGCAGGGCAGAAGGGCACAAACCCTTCTGGGAGTGACCGGATCCGGTAAAACTTTTACGATTGCCAATGTCATCGAACAAATGCAAATCCCAACCCTGGTTCTTAGCCATAATAAAACACTTGCCGCTCAACTCTATTCTGAATTTAAAGAGTTTTTTCCTGAAAATGCCGTTGAATATTTTGTTTCCTATTACGACTATTATCAACCCGAAGCATATTTGCCGGTAACCGATACTTACATAGAGAAAGATCTTTCGATCAACGAGGAAATTGAAAAACTTCGTTTAAGCACGACAACGGCACTGTTGTCCGGACGCAAAGACGTCATTGTGGTTTCCTCGGTTTCTTGTATCTATGGTTTGGGTAATCCGGAAAATTTTACCTCTCATAAAATAACTTTGCGTCAAGGTCAACTTATCAGTCGCAACAAATTGTTGCACGATTTGGTAGGATCCATGTATTCAAGAAATGATGAACGCTTTTATCGGGGAAATTTCAGGGTAAAAGGAGATACGGTGGATATCTGGCCTGCTTATGCAGATGAAGCATATCGTTTGATTTTTTGGGGTGATGAAATTGAAAATATTGAAAGTTTTGATCCCATCAATGGTTTTACTATTGAAGAATATGAGGAATTGGTGTTATACCCTTCAAACATTTTTGTTACGGGCAATCAATCGTTGGAAGGTATTTTGCAAGAAATTCAAAGAGATTTGGATATCAGAGTCGAACAATTGCAAAAAGAAGGGAGAACTCTTGAAGCGAAACGTCTGCATGAGCGTGTAACTTACGATATTGAAATGATCCGCGAACTTGGTTATTGTTCCGGGATCGAAAATTATTCACGTTATTTTGATGGCCGCAAACCGGGGCAAAGACCATTTTGCCTGTTGGATTATTTTCCAGAAGATTATTTAATTGTCATTGATGAAAGCCATGTCACCATTCCTCAACTGCGTGCTATGTACGGTGGAGATCGGTCGCGAAAGCAAAATCTTGTGGAATATGGTTTCCGACTACCTGCGGCTATGGATAACAGACCATTGACTTTTGACGAATTTTATGCCTTAATACCGCAAGTGATATATGTAAGTGCCACTCCCGGCGATTTTGAATTGAAGGATTCGGAAGGTATTTTGGTTGAACAGGTGGTAAGACCAACCGGATTGGTTGATCCGCCCATTGAAGTAAGACCCACTGAGAATCAAATTGACGACTTGCTCGAAGAGATTAGACAATGTGTTAAAAACGACCAAAGAGTATTGGTTACCACTTTAACCAAAAGAATGGCCGAAGAACTAACCTCATTCTTGCAAAAAATGGGTGTCAGGAGCGAATACATTCACTCTGATATAGATACGCTTGACCGCGTTAAGATACTTGAAGATTTCAGAAAAGGAATGTTTGACGTACTGGTGGGAATTAATTTATTGCGCGAGGGCTTGGATTTGCCGGAAGTGGCATTGGTGGCAATTTTGGACGCAGACAAAGAAGGATTTTTGCGTTCGGACACTTCGTTGACTCAGACCGCCGGACGTGCTGCAAGAAATATAGACGGCAAAGTGATCATGTATGCCGATAAAATCACCGACTCCATGCAACGAACCATTGACGAAACCAATCGGAGAAGATTGAAACAAATGGAATATAATCGTAAACACGGCATCACTCCAAAACAGATTGTCAAAAAAAGATCCAGTGCGTTTTCAAACGATGAACCTTCAAAAGAAAGCGTGCAATACAGCGATGATGTTTTAAAAGGTTTGGTGGCTGATCCGGTCATAAAATACCTTCCTGTGGATAAATTGGAAAAACTAATGTGGCAAACAAAAGAAGCCATGGAGAAAGCAGCAAAAGAAACCAATTTTCTTGAAGCCGCTCGTTTAAGGGATGAATTACTCGCAATCTCCCGCTTAATCAAAGAAAAATCAGGAAATTAACATAATGCTATGAATAAAAAATTTATACGCTTCTCTCTTCACTCAAAAGAGTAACATAATTTTATGAAAAATTTTGAGAATGAGATTGTTTTATGTTTCCTTCCTTTTATTAATTGCTTTCCCTTCATTTGCACAAATAATCATGCATGCTCCTTGTCATTACCGGGATGATTTCAAACACTATCAAATTCTAAATGTCGGCATTTTTCACGACACTTTGGAAATTGAATTAATGCATACCATAGATAATGAACCTGAATTTCAACTGCAATTATGTGGCACAGATACTATTCAGGGCTTTTTGCGTTTCCATCTGAAATTATTACCTGTCAAAGATTTTGAAATTTCCAATACAATCAAGCATAAAAAATTGTATTTTTACATTAGAGAATTGAAAACTGTAGAAAATTATGAAATTTTGTTGTGTATCGACGATTCCGGTAAGATTACTCATTACCCTTAACTTTTTGATGGGATATTTCCTTTCGGCACAAATCAATTTACCATTCGAGCCACTTTCCCATCAATTCCATTTACCTGATCCTCCCGTGGTTGAACTTACCCCTCCGGATGTCAACAAAGCACGGGAAGAGGACGCCATTACCGATCAATATAAAGATATTCCGTGGCGTTTTGGTTTGCCTGTGAGTGTTTCGTTCAACACATTAAATTCCGGAATATGGTTTACCGAAAAAAATATGGCTGTTTGGCGTTTGAAAATAAGAATACCGGGCGCCAAAAGTTTGAATGTCAATTACAATAAATTTCACATGCCCGAAGGTGCAAAGTTTTTTGTTTACTCACCTCGTAAAAAATCGATTCTCGGGGCTTTCACATCATTTCATCATAATCCTGACGGAAGGTTTGCGACAGGTTTTATCTATGATGACGAAATTATATTTGAAATCAATGTGCCTTTATCTCTCTATGACCGTGTAGAGTTAGAAATTTCTGAAATAATTTATGGATACAGAACACTTAACGACTGGCTAAAAAACTTTGGAGATGCAGGTGGCTGTAATGTGAATGCCATCTGTGACTCATTGCAATGGAAACCCGAACTTCGGTCGGTCGTTATGTTGCTTACGGCCGGAAATGCAAGGTTTTGCAGTGGTGCCTTGATTAACAATACAGCCAATGACGGAAAGCCCTATATTTTGACCGCCAATCATTGTGGAGTATCTACCAATAATATCTTTATGTTTAACTATTATTCCTCACAATGTTCACCATCCATAGACGGAAACACCAATATGACCATACAAGGTTGTACGATAAGAGCGGCATCATCCACCAGTGATTTTTGTCTTGTAGAGCTCAACCAAACTCCCCCTTTGTCTTATCAAGTAATCTATGCCGGGTGGGATGCCACCGGACGTACCCCTTTAGAGGCAACCGGAATTCATCATCCGAGCGGAGATGTGGCAAAAATATCCCATCAATTCGATTCCTTGCAATCATCGGGTTATTACCTGCAAGGGAATAATCATTGGAAAGTCGATAATTGGGAATCCGGTACAACTGAAGGGGGTTCGTCCGGTTCTCCTTTGTTTGACGAATATCATTTGATTACAGGTCAACTGCATGGAGGCAATGCTTCTTGTTTTGCAACAGATTACGCCGATTATTACGGGAAATTTTCCGTATCTTGGGATTTTTATGCCGATAGCAGTCAACAATTGAAATATTGGCTCGATCCATCCCAATCCGGTAAAAAAAGGTTAATTGCCTTTGACCCCAATCCTTCCTTGCATAATTTAAATTTAACTCTACTGTCGATGCAAGGTATTTACAGCACCTCCTGCGGGAATGCAACACCATACATCATAGTGAGAAATACAGGAAATCAACCCATTTTGCAAGCCAAGATAAAGTTTATTTTAAATGGTTGGCAGAGTGTGACTCTTATGAAAAACTTTGATACATTGAAGTATCTTGCCACCGATACCGTCCATGTGCCCATTTTGAATTTTGTACCCGGTATAAATCAACTGGAAGCTCAGGTGATGGAAGTGAACTCACAACAAGATTATCAGCCGGACAATCACTTAATCCGGACTTTTATCTATCAAAACAACCCTGTAAACCTTTCGCTGCAAATTAAAACCGACAATTTCGGCTCTGAAACTTATTGGGAAATTCAATCATCAGACGGTACGGTGATAAGCAAAGGCGGACCTTATGAAGATGTGAACGGAGGACAAACCTTCAACTACAATTTATGTCTGTGGGAAGGATGTTTCCGGTTGGTGTTGAAAGATGCTTATGGAGATGGATTTTGTTGTAATTACGGATCGGGTTATCTATTGATTAAGCAAGGAAATGACACGTTAATTTTTAATAATACGTTCAATGCTAATTCCTTAACACAGGATTTTTGTGTGGGAGATTCATGTCAATTGTTTATCAATGCTGTCATCATTCCGCCTGCCCCCAATAGCGGATCGGTTGATCTCATTGTTTTTGGAGGAACCGGAAATTACTCTTTCCAATGGAGTAATGGCGCAACCACAGAAGATCTCACAAATGTGCCGCCGGGTGTATATACGGTTATTGTAACCGACCAGATGAGCGGTTGTACCGATTCAGCCACATTTACATTGGGAGTCAATAACATAAAGGCATTATCAACCGGCAATTCGGATATCATTTTATATCCCAACCCGGGTGACAATATTGTCAACATAAAATCACACGAACCACTTGAATTGGTGAAAATATACAACTTGCATGGAAAATTATTAAAAACATATCATAACATAAATCAGAACAATTTTTCGATCCATACAGAATTTCCATCAGGAATGTACATATTTGAAGTTAAAACCAACACAACCATCCAAACAATAAGATGGATGGCAAAATAATTTGATTTTTAAGCACATAACAATTTAGGTTTTCCAAAAGAAGGTTGCAAAAAAGACCTGAAACCTTTATGGAATAAAGAAAAGAGGACCATACATTACTGTTTCAAGGTGCTTAAATATATAAAAAAATAGATTTTTATTCAAAAAAAATTTTTTAGAAAAAATTGTTAATTAAAAAATTGAACAGGAAAAAATCAAAAAAATATTCTTTATATTATTGCTACGTAAAAAATCGTCTGTTATGGAAAATATAAATGTTACGAAAACTACGGAAGAACAAAAAGTAAATGTAAAAGAACAACAAATCGGTACTTCCGCTATGAAAAAAAGTTATGATTACAATGAAGTATTGGCAGCAGCCATTGAATACTTCAAAGGGGACGAACTTGCGGCAAATGTTTGGATAAACAAATATGCCCTGAAAGATTCGTTCGGCAATATCTACGAGTTGACCCCCGATGATATGCATCGCCGTTTGGCCCGTGAAATAGCCCGTATCGAAAAAAAATATCCCAACCCTATTTCCGAGGAAGAAATTTATCAATTGCTCAAAGATTTCAAATACATCATTCCTCAAGGAGGACCCATGACAGGCATTGGAAATGATTTTCAAATTGCATCATTGTCAAACTGTTTTGTAATTGGTAACGACGGTCCGAGTGATTCCTATGGGGCGGTATTAAAAATTGATGAAGAACAAGTACAACTAATGAAAAGAAGAGGGGGTGTCGGACATGACCTTTCTCACATACGTCCGAAAGGTTCACCTGTGATGAACAGTGCTTTGACCTCAACAGGAGTAGTTCCGTTTATGGAACGTTATTCAAACTCTACACGTGAAGTGGCTCAAGATGGACGTAGAGGAGCATTAATGTTGACAATATCTATTAAACACCCTGACAGCGAAGCATTTATTGATGCAAAATTGGACGGCACTAAAGTGACCGGCGCCAATGTTTCGGTCAAAATCGACGACGAATTTATGCAAGCGGTAAAAAATGACACTGTATATGTACAAAAGTTCCCCATTGACAGCGACAAACCCATGGTGACCAAAGAAGTGAATGCCCGCAAACTTTGGGAAAAAATTATACACAATGCATGGAAATCTGCAGAACCGGGCGTATTATTTTGGGATACAGTCATTCGCGAATCGGTACCTGATTGTTATGCCGATTTAGGATTTAAAACCGTTTCTACCAATCCATGCGGAGAGATTCCTTTATGTCCTTATGACAGTTGTCGTTTATTGGCTGTCAACCTCTTTAGTTATGTAGATAATCCTTTCACACCCGAAGCGAAGTTTAATTGGGAGAAATTTAAAAATCATGCCCGCCTTGCCTTGAGAATCATGGATGACATAGTTGATTTGGAATTGGAGAAAATTGACAAAATCATAGAAAAAATCAATAAAGACCCTGAAGATGAGGAAATTAAATCAAGAGAGTTAAACCTTTGGAAAAAGATAAAGGAAAAATGTATTCTTGGAAGAAGAACCGGCGTTGGCATTACGGCCGAAGGTGATATGCTTGCTGCTTTGGGATTGAGATATGGAAGCGACGAAGCTATTGAGTTCTCTACAGAAGTGCACAAAACTTTGGCATTGGAAGTTTATGAATCATCTGTTGATTTAGCCAAAGACAGAGGCGCTTTTCCAATTTACGACAGCATACGCGAAGAAAAAAATCCGTTTATCAACCGAATTAAAGCAGCACGTCCCGAACTTTATGAAAAGATGATAAAATATGGACGTCGCAATATAGCCATGTTGACCATTGCACCCACCGGAACTACCAGCATCATGAGCCAAACTACTTCAGGCATCGAACCGGTCTTTCTCGTTTCTTATAAAAGAAGAAGAAAAGTTAACCCCAATGATAAAAATGTGAGAGTGGATTTTGTGGACGAAGTAGGAGATGCCTGGGAAGAATATCATGTTTTCCACCACAAGTTTATCGATTGGTTGAAAATCAACAACTATAACGTTGATGAAATGGAAAAACTAACCCAGGAAGAACTTAACGAGATCATCAAAAAATCACCTTATTACAAATCTACAGCGAATGATATCGATTGGGTAGCTAAAGTGAAAATGCAAGGAGCTATTCAAAAATGGGTAGATCATTCCATCAGTGTGACGGTCAATATTCCTGAAGAGACAAGCGAAGAGATGGTTTCTAAAATATACATGACCGGTTGGGAGAGTGGCTGTAAAGGAATCACAGTTTATCGCGAAGGATCACGTTCGGGGGTATTGGTTTCCGAAAAGAAAGATAAAAAAAGCGAAGAAAACCAGGACAACGTTTTTAAAAATACCAATGCGCCCAAAAGACCAAAAGTTTTGGAAGCAGATGTCATCAAATTTAAAAATAATGATGAAAACTGGGTAGCTGTAGTCGGATTGCTAAACGGACGCCCATATGAAATTTTCACCGGAAGGGCGGAAGATTCTTTCCAAATTCTCTCATTTGTCGACAAAGGATGGGTAATCAAAAATAAAACAGAAGACGGTAAATCCCGTTATGATTTTCAATATGTCGACAAAGATGGGTACAAAACAACCATTGAAGGATTGTCGCGTACATTTAATGAAGAATATTGGAATTACGCAAAATTGATTTCCGGGGTGTTACGTCACGGAATGCCTATTGAATATGTGGTGGATATGGTAAGTGATTTGCATTTGAGCGGTGAAACATTGAACACCTGGAAAAATGGTGTAGTCAGAGCTTTGAAAAGATACATACCAGATGGAACCATTCCAGCCCATAACGTTTGTCCGAACTGCGGTGACGAATCACTTGTTTATGAAGAAGGTTGCTTAAACTGTAAAAGTTGCGGAATGAGCAAATGCTCATAAATAAAAATGATAAACATAAGTAACTTTGGGGTGGAACATGCATGTTCTACCCCTTCTTTTTATGTAGAAACACTGCCGGAAGATGGATTTAATACCCAATATCAATCAATTTTATAAGCCGATGCAGGTTGTTTTGTGGTTGGTGTTTAATCTTGCTTTCTGGATGTATTTGTATTTTAACAGGGAAAGGGTTTTTTATATTTTAAAAGGCGTGTCTCAACCACGAATAATTTTGCAATTGGCCCGTGAAGAAAAAGTTTATACCCAAAGGGTAAATCTGTCATTATACTTATTTTCTGTGTTTTTTCTATCGGGATTTGTATACATTTCGCTTTATCCTAAATTATTTGAACAAGAGAATTTTCCCCTTACCTGGTTTAAATTTTCTGTCATTTTTTTGATTGTTTTTTCCGGAAAAGGATGGATAGATTGGGTGATATTAAAACTATATGAAGTAAAAGAATGGAAAACCATAGAAACGATATTTTACTATTATCTTTCTATTTTGTCTATTCCTTTTTCCTGGCTCATGGCAGTTTTGTGGCTTACCGACATGCAGGGCAAATGGTTGATTTTCAAATTATTTTTGATGTTGTTTGCAATGGTATATGCTGTGATTTTATTCAGGAAATTAAGCATGTTTAAAATGTTGCATATCCCTAATTTGATTATTTTTTTGTACTTTTGCACCCTTGAAATATTTCCGGCTATCTTGTTGGGAAATTGGATTATAAAAATAATTAACATCTATGAATAAAAAAATTAAATCCATTTTAATTTCACAACCAAAACCTGAAAATGGAAAATCTCCTTATCAAATACTTGAAGAGAAATACCACATAAAAATCGACTTCCGCCCCTTTGTAGAAATACAAGGAGTGCCTGCAAGAGAATTTAGACAAAACAAAATAAACATTTCCGATTTTACCGCCGTTGTGATAACGAGTAAAAATGCTGCGGATCATTTTTTCAGAATTGCCGAAGAAATGCGATATCAAGTACCTGAAACCATTAGATATTTTTGCTTGTCTGAAGCTATTGCTTTTTACCTTCAAAAATATATTCCGTTTAGAAAGCGTAAGATTTTTTATGGCAATGGTACTCTGGAAGATCTGGCATCGAGTATATTGAAATATAAACAAGAAAAATTTCTTGTGCCATGTTCTGAAATTCACAAGCAGGATATTTTAAACTTTTTGAAAAAACATAAAATCAAACACGAAAAAGCTATTCTATACCGCACTGTATGTTCGGACCTTTCCGATTTGAAAAATATCAATTATGATATGATTTGCTTCTTCAGTCCGGCCGGCATTTCTTCTCTATTTAAGAACTTCCCCGATTTCAAACAAAATGACACCAAAATAGCCGTGTTTGGAGAAACAACTGCAAAAGCCGCCAAAAAACATGGTTTAAAAGTTGATATTAAAGCCCCTACGGAAAATGCTCCATCCATGTCGGCAGCAATTGAAAATTACATTAAAAATAACAAATAACACGGGACCGTTGATTGATTCATGAAAAAATATGCCTTGCCCAAAACACTGGTTATCAAAAAAAGAAAAGATTTTGAAAGATTATTTTCCGATGGCAAGACAATTTACGAACATCCCCTAAAATTAAAATATCTGCTGGTTGATCCTTCGTTTTCATTTAAAGTTGCTTTTGTTGTGCCTTCCAAATTGATTAAAAAATCAACAAAAAGAAACCTTATCAAAAGAAGAATGAGGGAAGCGTTTAGAATAAACAAGGATAAGTTGCTAATGCCTATAGATCCATTGGCAGAGCGATACAATCTATTGTTGTGGATTTATGCTTCCAACGAGTTGTCAGATTTCAAGACCATTGAAAATAAAATAATCTTAATTTTACAACGTTTGAACAAAGAACTGTGATCAAAAAAATAAATAAAATTCTTTTGATGCCTTTATTGTGGTTGATTAAGTTCTATCAATTGGCCATTTCGCCGATGTTGGGAGCAAATTGCCGGTTTATGCCTACGTGTTCGGCCTATTTTATCGAAGCTGTAAAAAAATATCAATGGAAAGGTGTTTATTTGGGCATTAAAAGAATTTTACGTTGTCATCCATGGGGTGGACACGGATATGATCCGGTGCCTTAAAAATGTTTGAATATGAAATCGAATAAAAAATTTAAATGGTTGATTGGAATTCCTGCTTTGATATTTTCATTGTTTTTTGCCGGAATCAAATCGTCCGAATATTTTGAAATATCTAAAAATCTCGACATTTTCGCATCGGTTGTCAGAGAGCTTAATAATTATTATGTCGATCCCATCAAGCCCGGAGAATTGATTAAAAATGGCATTGATGCCATGCTTGAAAAGCTCGACCCCTACACAGTTTATATTTCCGAAGCGGAAATAGAAGATTACAAAATTATGACTACAGGTCATTACGGAGGCATAGGATCCGTTATACAACAAAGAGATGGATACATCATGATTGTGCAACCTTACGAAAACTCCCCGGCAGTGAAAGCCGGTTTGATGGCAGGCGATTTGATCGTAGAGGTAAATGGAATTTCAACCAAAGGAAAATCCATCGATGAAGTCCGAAACATTTTGATGGGACAGCCGGGTACTACTGTTATTCTAAAAGTAAAACGCCCGTTCAAAGAAGAAGAATTTATGGTGGATGTTTTGAGGGAAGATGTCAAAATAAAAGACGTGCCTTATGCCGGTATGATCAAAAACGGCATAGGATATATCAAGTTGAACAGTTTTACCGAAACCGCTTCGAAAGAATTAAAAGAAGCATTTTTAGAACTCAAAGAAAAACAAGGCATGAAAGCTCTTGTTATTGATTTGAGAAACAATGGGGGAGGATTGCTTCGTGAAGCCGTGGCTATTGTCAACTTTTTTATTGATAAGGGCAAAACAGTGGTAATGACCAAAGGGAAACTGGAAGAATGGGATAAGGTCCATAAAACCACTTCTGTTCCTTTGGACAAAGATATTCCTTTAGTCATTTTAGTCAATGAAAATTCCGCATCGGCAAGTGAGATTGTGGCCGGAGCATTGCAGGATTATGATCGGGCTGTATTGATAGGAAAAAATACTTTTGGAAAAGGATTGGTACAAAACATCGTTCCTTTGAGTTATAATGCCCAACTTAAAGTTACGGTGGCTAAATATTATATACCAAGTGGACGTTGTATTCAAAAAATTGATTATTCTCACAAAGATGAAAACGGTGAACCTTTGCCTGTTCCCGATAGTTTAAAAAGAAAATTTAATACTTTGTATAGCAAACGTCCCGTTTTTGATGGTGATGGAATAACACCGGATATTATCATTGAAGATACCAAAACGACTCCTTTGATTGTTGCCTTGATTCAAAATCATGTAATTTTCGATTTTGCCACATTGTTCAGACAAAAAAATGCCGACATCTCCAATCCATCAACCTTTGATATTGATGAAAAGATTTATGCAGAGTTTCAACAATTTGCCGAATCAAAAAAATTGCAATATAAATCCGAAACGTTCGAACATTGGGAAGAATTCAAAAAAGCAGCAGGAAAGGAAAATTATGATAAAATATTGGCCGAAGAATATAAAAATATTGAAAGAAAAATAAAACCCGATATCAAAAAAGATTTGGAATTATCCAAAGAAACTATCAAGCTTTTGCTTGGAAGTGAGATAGTTTCAAGATATTATTACCAAAAAGGTGAGATTCAATTTTACCTACATCATGACCCTTATATTGATTCGGCTTTGAAAGTTTTAGGTGATCCGGCATATTATCAAAAGATTCTGTCGGGAATGTAAATGAATCTGATATGAAAATTTCGATCCCGGCAAAACCGGATACCTTTACGTTCATTGTCCTGTTTTTCTTTTCTTTGTTATTTGCCGGATTGCCAAATTCGAAATTTTTGTTGAGTATCGGTCAAATTGGTTTGGCTTTTACTTTCGTTTATTCTTATTTTAAAAGAAAATCAAATCTTCATCAACAATTCAGAACATTGGATAAATCTTCCCAATGGCTGTTTTATTCTCTGGTCATTTATTATTGCCTTCATTTGACCGGAATGCTATATACTGACGATAGAACATCAGGGCTGGAAGATTTGAGAATTAAATTACCCGTTATCACCATTCCTTTATTTGCAATATTTTTTTCATCGATCATCAGACCTTATGCAGTTTTTTTAATCAGAATTTTTGTTATCTCTGTATTCATTACATTATTGACAGGCATATTGCTGATTTCTTTTGAGAATATTCAAATTTTAAATGATTACAGAAATGTTTCTCCTTTTATTTCCCACATAAGGTTTTCGTTAATGCTGGCCTTTTGTGTGGTTATTTTGTTGAATTACAATGTTTTTGGCAATTTTTATTTGAGAATCATTGCGGCATTGTTTATCATTTGGGCACTTTTTTATTGGGGAATGTTTTCGGGTTTGGCGCCTTTGATTGTAATCTCCCTAATATGGTTACTCTCTAAAATGGTCCGAAAAAAATACAGTCGTGTAATTTTTGGATTGGCTCTTACTTTTATGGTATTTATATTGATTGTGGCGATATTTTCCTTCAATGAATATAAAAATGTCAATTTACCGAAAGAATATGATATCACATTAAAAAAAGAACGTCAAGCCGGTTGGATAAACGGAGCCGACAGCATCCGTGAAAACGGTTATTTGATTTACGATGCTGTTAATTTGCCGGGTTTGATTCAGGCATGGAATAATAGATCCACCGTTAAAATTGACATGCACCGTGACATATGGTCGCAAAACATCATTTATACTCTGTTGAGATATCTCTCATCGAAAGGCATGATAAAAGATTCTCTGTCTGTAAACCAACTATCCGAAAATGAAATCAAAGCCATTGAAGAAAACATTCCGAATTATTTGTATCTCGGGATGCCGGTTTGGAAAAAAAGAATTTTTGAAATTTTTTGGGAATGGGATACATATTTACATTTTGGTTTGGCCGATGGCAAGACCACTGTTATGAGATATTTATATTGGAATACGGCCATAAAGGTAATTTCAAGAAACTTTTTGACCGGTGTAGGTACCGGTGATGTCAAATCTGCCATTTACGAAGCATATAAAAACTATAAAGTGCCTTTATCATCAAATTATTATTCAGAACCACACAATCAATGGTTAACTTCCGGTGTAGCATTTGGTATTTGGGGGATATTCAGTTTATTATTGGTCTTTACTTTTGCTTTTTACAGAGCATTTAAAAAAAATTCCCCCGGATACTTTGCATTTCTTATCATTGGCGTAATTTCTATGATGACAGATGATACTTTAGAAACTCAAATTGGTGTGACATTTTTTATTTTGCTTTTATCCTGGTTTGAATGGTTCGACGGATTCAATGCTGAAAGTGAAACAACCAAGAAAATCAGACCTGTTAAATCCCGAAAAATATAAAATTAAAAGACCATTGTAATTATTTTCTGAAAGCATAACCCGATAATCCAACATGATTTTTTATTCATCAAAACCTGAAATGACATACATACATTGAAACTTGTTTCTTTTTAAGGAAAACAATTTTAAATTACTTTTGCAAGTATAAATAAATAAACGTCATGAACGAAGTAGCAACAAAAGTGATGAAATTGTTGACAGAAATTTCCGGCAATGAAGCCATTGACAATCCTGATATAAAATTTAACCGGATAGATAATTGGAATTCTATTCATCATGCCGCTTTTTTACACGAATTGGAGCAAACATTCGGTATCCAATTCAGCATTGATGATTTGATATCAATCGAATCGCCGGCCGATGTCGTTAAAATTATTTTATCCCATAAGAATGGCTGAATTGTTGTTGCATTATCATCGTGATATCCATCAATGGAAAAAAAGCGATTTTTCTTCAGAACATCCGGTAATTTCATTGCCAAGAGCCGAGTTCTTTACCCATTACATTTTTTTTCAACCCGAAGATGTTTGGTTAGTTGATTGGAAAGAAAACGAGAGTATCAAATCATCTTGTTGTGGTTTTCCGGATTTTTTAGAAGACAACACCAGGTTTTTCTGGAACGCCGGTTGGTGGGCAGAAAAAGGTTTTAATAATTCCATGAAAACTTTTCTGGCATGGATAAAAAGCACCGATGGAATGGTTCTGCTTAATGATTTACCCGAACGGTCTTTAAATATTGTCAGAAATCTTTCCTTTTTTGAAATTTTACCTTCTCAAACTCTTTATCAATTGTTTTTCAGACCTTATCTGCCCGATAATTTAAAGTTAAACAACAACTTTTTTCAATGGATCGATGAACAAATCCTTACCCTGGCTTTTCTCCCAAAAAATCAAGGTGTATTTCAAACTCAACCCGTTGAACTGAAACAACCTGACCACGCAAAAGTTGACGAATTTTTGAAATCTTTTTCCGGCAATTTAACTTTATGGTCGACCCAAAAAATTCTTATGCCCGAAAAATATCCCTGGATTTTGACAACATCAAACAAACAAAATAAGAATTATGCATTTACTTTATGTAAATCGCGATATTTCAGAAAAACATACATATGGAAAAACAACAATACTGTTTCGGGATTGATGACATTGATGGTGAGCGGTCAATATCTGAAAATACCATACATGTTTGCCTTTGAAGATGAAATTTATAGTGATATGAAGAATTTTTTAAAACAATTTATCATTTCATTGAAAATTCCTGTTTTGCTTACTACAAGGGAAGATCTTGCTCAATCTTTGCAAGACATAACTTTTAAAATAAGAAAACATAAAATTTACAGAGCTGCTTCAAAAAAACTCTCATCTAAAATTAAAAATTTAATATGGCAAGATGGAGAAGGTGACTGGAGTTATACCTAAACAAAAATCCATGAACGGTACAATTTATAAAATTCCATCAAAAGAAGTTGATGTCGAAAAATGGGATCAAGCATTATATCATATGAAATGTTTTCGTCCCGAAGCATCAACAGCTTTTTTAGGCAGTATTACTCATTGGGATGCATTGATTATGGAAGATTATTCTGCCATCATGCCTTTACCCTATAGGCAACATTTATTTTGGAAAAAATATGTTCAACCAGTATGGGCTCAACAGTTGGGAGTATTTGAAGAAAAACCCGGTGAATTGTTGCCAGTATTTATTGAATTTTTAGTGAAAAAACAAATACGTTTTCATTTATATTTTCATGAAAAAACTGACCTTCGATTGATTCCCGACACATGGAAAGTAATAGAAAGGCCCAATTTTATATTGTCATTGGATAGATCTTATGCCGTTTTATATAAAAATTTTTCCAATCATACCCGAAGACATATCAAAAAATGCATGATGCAGAATTTTCAGCTTATTTGGGTAGAATCTTCCGAAGATAAAATTCCGGCTCATGTTTGGGAAATTTTAAAATTAAAAATACACTATAACGATTTAAGAAAATTAAAAAAATGGGTGTTTCATCAAAACCTAAAAAAAAACATAAAATGGGCTTTCATTTATGATAATGGAGTTTTGAGCGGAGTAGGTATTTTCGGATTTTATCCACAACGCATCATTTATCATGCAGGGGTGATGAAACACCAAACCAGACAAAAAGGCGGATTTTATTTTTTATTCAATCAATTGATAGAACAATATTCTTGTCATGATTTACTGCTCGACTTCGAAGGATCAAAAATACCCGGCGTGGCCAGATTTTTTGCGGGCTTTGGAAGTCAAAATCAACCTTTTTTTGAAATTGTCAATTAAATCAAAAACATCATACGATAAAAAAATAAAATTGTTTAACATTGCATAAAGAAAACCTCGGAAATGAAATCGGGAGACATACTGAAAGAAAAGATGAAACCGGCAATTGATAACGACACCCTAATCAAAGCATATCGCTTGATGAAGACAGCCGAAACCATGGCAAAGATTTATGAAGAAAACAGGGCTGTTACTTCTAAATATGTGCATGCCACTTCACGAGGTCACGAAGCTATACAAATTGCCACAGGTTTACAACTGACAAAAGACGATTGGGTAGCCCCATATTATCGCGATGATAGTCTCTTGTTGGCTATTGGCATGACTCCCTATGAATTGATGTTGCAACTATTGGCAAAAAAAGACGATCCATTCAGCGGAGGACGTACATACTACAGCCATCCCAGTTTAAACAGACCCGATATGCCCAAGATACCCCATCAATCATCGGCTACAGGTATGCAGGCAATACCTACTACAGGAGTTGCTATGGGGATTGCATACAGGGAAAAAACAGGGATTCCATTAGATTGGGACCGTCCACCGGTGGTTGTTTGTTCTCTTGGAGATGCATCAGTTACCGAAGGTGAGGTCTCGGAGGCATTTCATATGGCTGCTCTTAAACAATTGCCCATCATTTTTTTGGTACAAGACAACGAATGGGATATTTCGGCACATGCTTCCGAGATTCGATTACAGGATGCTTATGAATATGCTGCGGGCTTCAAAGGACTTGAAGCCGTATCAATAGATGGAAGCCGCTTTGATGTTGCATATCTTACCATGCAACAAGTCATTGACACAGTGAGAAAAGAAAGAAGACCTTTTTTGGTACATGCAAAAGTACCATTGCTAAACCATCACACTTCCGGAGTAAGAAAAGAATGGTATAGAGACGATCTTGACAAACACGCATTGCGTGATCCCATACCAAAAATGAAGCAATTGTTGATCAAAGCCGGAGTGGATATCGGCGATATTTTAGAATGGGACAAAGAGATTGAATCAAACGTGAGAAACGATTATGAGAAAGCATTACTAGCACCGGATCCATCTCCCGCCGATGTTGAGAAATTTGTATTTGCCCCAACACCCATAACCGAAGAAAAGGGAGAGCGTCAACCAAAAGACAAAGAACCTACCGTAATGGTAGATTGTGCTTTGTTTGCCATACGTGAATTGATGGAAGATCATCCTGAATGTTTGTTATATGGTCAGGATGTGGGACGCAGATTGGGCGGAGTGTTTCGTGAAGCTGCCACGCTTGCACAAAAATTTGGAGACGAAAGAGTGTTCAATACCCCTATTCAAGAGGCATTTATAGTCGGAAGCACTGTTGGAATGTCGGCCGTGGGATTAAAACCTATAGTTGAAGTGCAATTTGCCGATTATATTTGGCCCGGATTAAATCAATTATTTACAGAAGTTAGTCGTTCTTATTATCTTTCAAACGGCAAGTGGCCCGTGAGTATGATTCTGCGTGTTCCCATAGGCGCCTATGGCAGTGGTGGTCCTTATCACTCATCATCGGTTGAGAGTGTTTTGACAAATATCAAAGGAATTAAAATAGCATATCCTTCTACCGGTGCAGATTTAAAAGGATTGATGAAAGCTGCATTTTATGACCCTAATCCGGTTGTAATGCTTGAACATAAAGGATTGTATTGGTCAAAGATTAAAGGAACCGAGGGAGCCAAAACCATTGAACCTTCCAGGGATTATATTTTGCCTTTTGGCAAAGCAAGAAAAGTGATTGAAGCCAAAAAAGAACACATAGAAAAAGGACAAAGCGCCCTGGTAGTAACATATGGGAGAGGAGTTTACTGGTCATTGATGACCGGACAAGCCAAAGAGGGACAATTGGAAATCATAGACCTTCGTACTTTGGTGCCTTTGGACGAAGAGATGATTTTTGAAAGCGTAAAAAAACACAATAAGGTAATGGTCGTTACCGAAGAACCTGTAGGAAATTCATTTGCCCGTTCTTTGGCAGGTTTGATTCAAGAGAATTGTTTCCAATGGCTGGATGCGCCCGTCATGGTTGTCGGATCTAAAAACATACCGGCCCCACCATTGAACGAGAATTTAGAAAGGGCATACTTGCCAAACGAAGAAAAAATTTCGCAAAAATTGAATGAATTAATTAATTATTAAATTGTTTACTGTATATGAAAAAGATACTTTTGTTGCACGGTGCATTGGGTTGTAAGGAAGATATGAAAGAATTGTCGGCAGAATTAAAGGAATTAGGGTATAACGCCCACTCTTTGGATTTTTCCGGACACGGAAAGAAAAAATTACCGGAGCATTTTTCCATACACTTATTGGCAAATGATGTAGTTGAGTATTTGAGGAATCATGAAATTGACAAAATTCATATTTTTGGATATACACTCGGTGGTTATGTAGGTATGTATCTGGCCAAATATTTCCCTCATTTGGTAGATTCATTGATTACCTTGGGAACCAAATTCAGATGGAACCCACAAGCTGCTTCCGAATTTATCGAAACAATACGTCCCGAAACGATCAAAAAAAACAAAAAACTCTATGAACAACTAATAAAAAAACACGGCAAAAAAGTTGATCAGCTAATTGAAAAATTGATTGAATTTTATCAAAGCATGGGCACAGAAGCCCCACTGCATCTTGAAGAATATCTTGCCATCGAATGCGAGACACTCATTTTGAGAGGAGAAAACGATACCTGGGTTACCGAAGAGGAATGTCTGAATGTGAAAGATCATATTTTGCATTCTCAATATCAGGTTTTAAGTAAAACTCCCCGTGATTGGGATAAAGTAAACAAAAAGAAATTGGCTAAAATCATTGCTGATTTTATCAACAACCAAAATATATAAAAAATTTAAAAATGGATCTTTGGAACAGCATTTTTAACATTAAAAAACTCAATCGGCAAAAACCGGCAAAAGGAAAGGTGCTCATTGCAGAACCATTTATGTTGGACCCAAATTTCAAAAGGAGTGTAGTATATTTGTGTGATCATGACGAAAATGGCACTTTCGGCCTGATATTAAATAAACCGTTGGATATAGATCCGGCTTCTGCTTTTAAAAAATTCCCCAAAATAAATACAAAAATTTTTTATGGAGGTCCTGTTGCAAACGACTCTTTGTTTTATATACATACGATGGGAGACATTGTTCCGGAATCCCAAAAGATTAATGAAAACCTTTGGCTCGGTGGTGATTTCGACGTCATTTCGAAATTGTTAGAAAAAGGAAGTATGAAATTAAGTGAAATCAAATTTTTTATCGGTTATTCCGGTTGGGGTAGCGGTCAACTTGATTTTGAAATGAGCGAAAATGCTTGGATTGTAGCCGATGCGACATTGGATGATATTTTGTCGCAAAACGCAGATGACTTATGGAACAATATGCTTTCAAGGATGGGAGATGATTATAAAAAATTAACATTGGTACCTCGCAATCCTATATTAAATTAATTTTACCCTATGAAAAACTTCTTACCTTACAGATTAAATAAAATTTACTGGACCGCACTATTTTTTTTCATTTTTAATTTAACTTATTCCCAATCTAAAAAAAATGCCAAACCACCGGTTCCGGGTATCGAAAATTATTATTTGGTGGGGAATTACTACTTTTTGGAAGAAAATTACATTGATGCACTTCCTTTTTTTGATACATTGAGAAAATATTATCCGAAAACCATTGAATATTGGTTCAAAGCAGGAGTATGCTATCTGCACAAACCGGCTTATGTAGACACGGGATTGGCATTGCTGCTTTATGTTTATGAGAAAAAGCCCAAAACCGAAAAAATTTTGTATTGGTTGGGGCGTGCCTATTGTCTCAATTATGAATTTGACAAGGGAATTGCTTGTTTCAACAACATATTGACCGACAAAAAAATATCTCCGACATACAAAAAAGAGGTAGAACATTTAATCAGACAAGCCGAAAGTGCCAAACAATTGGTAAAAAATCCTGTTGATGTAAAAGTCCGCAACTTGGGGGCTCCTGTCAATAGCGAATGGGATGAATACAGCCCGATCATCAATTCAGACGGAACCAAAATGATGTTTACTTATCGTGGTCCTTTGTCTACAGGTGGCAAACAAAACGATTTTGGCGATCCGGATTCGTTGGGAACTTATTTTGAAGATATTTTTTACACCGAGTTTAAAGATGGTTCATGGAAAGAACCACAAAAACTTGACAGTAACATCAACACCAAACAACATGAAGCCACCGTTCAACTCAGTCCTGATGGTCAAACTATGTTGTATTACAAAGATACCGAACAAGGCAGTGGCGATATTTTAATTACTTCATTGGAAGGTAACATATGGCTCACTCCCGAAAGATTGCCTATATGTTCGCCGGAATGGGAGGGAAGTGCTGCTATTTCTCCCGATGTAAAATTCATAATTTTTTCTTCTGACCGTCCCGGTGGATACGGCGGTATTGACTTATACATATCGAAGCTCGATTCCGAAGGATTTTGGGGTCCGGCCGAAAATTTGGGACCTGTCATCAATACCGAATACAACGAAGACGGAGTGTTTATCCATCCTGATGGCAAAACTATCATTTTCAGCTCCGAAGGCCATAATTCTATGGGCGGATACGATATATTCATCACAAGAATGAACGATGACGGCACATTCAGCCAACCGGAAAACCTCGGTTATCCAATCAACACTCCGGGCAATGACATCTTTTTTGTGGTAACAGGAGATGGACGCAGGGCTTATTTTTCATCCGAAAGAAAAGATGGTTTGGGCAGGAAAGATATTTACGAAATGGATGTGAGCAAGGTCATTCGCCCAAAAATTGTCGGACTTGTTAAAGGGATAACAACAGAAGACCACCAACCTATTGGTTCTAAGATTTTTATTAAAGAAGATGGCAAAGACGAAATATTACTCGTTGTCACATCAAATTCTCAAACCGGAGAGTATCAATTTAATTTACCTGCAGGAAAAAATTTTCAAATTACATATGTATCAAACATCACAGGAGCAAGCAAAGAAAGGAAGGTATATTTTGACACTCTGCAACAGTATACTGAGAAAAAATTAAATGTAGATTTCGTTCATGATTATTTATCGATAGATGGTAAGGTCAAATGGTATAGCAACAAAAGTGCCAACGGAACCGAATTGTTATTGGTGGAATGTCAGGATACCTCCAAAAAGTGGTTTTCATTGGTTAATGAAAAAGGTAAATTTTCTTTTACCGGCATTCCATTAAAAACCTGCTATAAATTGTATGTTTTTAAAACAAAGAATGAAACAACAGATGACACTCTGTATGTAGATGCATTTGCCCATCTGGACGGTACACCGGTAGAACAAGTCATCATCAATGAAATCCCTGTGCAAATCAAAGGATTGATTCAATTGAAGTTATGGAAAGATTTTAATTATCAATCTCTTAAAGCCGATAAGGCGAAAATCAGCTTACTCGACAATTTTGATGAAGGTCAATTCGTGAAAAAATATGGTGATTTTTCTACGAAAGGATTGGCCTACAAGGTTCAAATTGGTGCATTCAGAAACCCGGCAAATTTTAGATACAATCATGTGAAATCGCTCGGTAAAGTAACCACTGAGAAATTAGAGGATGGTATTACCCGCTTTTATATTGGTGGAAATTTTAAAACATACAATGCTGCTAAAAAATTCTGCGACAAAGTGATTCAAAAAGGAATCATCGATGCATTTGTATTGGTTACCTACAACGGTAAAAGGACTTATGTTGAAGAACTTATAAAAATGGGCATATTACCGGAATAAATTTAAATTCTTTTGATAGGTAATTTTTTTTAAATTTGCCTTATATTGATTGCTTTCTGCTTGAAAAAATATTTTTCCATATTAATCTGCCTTGTTTATTTTGTGCATTTAAGCTTCGCTTTTTTTTACACGGTATATTTCTACACTT
The DNA here is from genome assembly GCA_026003395.1 of Vicingaceae bacterium. Classification (NCBI taxonomy): domain Bacteria; kingdom Pseudomonadati; phylum Bacteroidota; class Flavobacteriia; order Flavobacteriales; family Vicingaceae; species Vicingaceae bacterium. Next base: position 22,951 of record BPHE01000015.1, on the reverse strand, counting down.
TTCGTCAAAACATAGCCGAAAAATATTGTATCAATAAAAACCAGCCTGAATTGCATTGTGAAGGATATTGCCACTATAAAAAAGAAATATCAAATTTCGAAAACAACGATGAACAAAAAAACTCTAAAACCACAGATGTGTTGGAAATGATTTTTTTACCGGTTATGATAAATATTTCAGGATTCAGGTTTATCATTCCGGATCATGGAATCATCAACAAAAATTTCTTTGATCAACCGATAGACAATTTTTTCTCTGAAATTTTTCATCCTCCTTGTGTGACATTCTAATTTCTATCAAAGATTAATCTATATTCTTTTTTAAAAGCCATTTCAATCATTTAAAAATTTACCGGCACATGAGAAAAGTAATTTTCCCGGTTTTGCTGTATTTGACAGCAAACTTCAAGGGAGCCATGGGTTGTGATGTGCCGCATTGGATAATGGGTTATTTTGAAGATTACAAGTTCAAAACCATGTTTGCTTTGACATATAACCATTCAATATTTAAACAAACTGTGTATGTGCCTCAGAATCCTCTGATTTATACGCCATACTTTGGCGGCCGTATGATGCATATACTTCCTTCTGTCAACGGTAAAGACAGCATACCGGTTCTATACAGGGAATTATATAGAACAACCTCTCTAATTATACGGCATAACCTTAGTAGTCATTGGCAGTTCAATTTGTCTTTGCCTTTTGCTCAAAACAGCATTCATTGGAACGACAGCAATGTTGTTACTCTGGGAGGTTTGTCGGATCCTTCATTGACATTCTTGTTTATTACTAAATCCAAACAAAAAGAAAACCAAACACTGCAACATGATTTACGCTCCGGTATGGGTTTATATTTCCCGGCAGGCACGTATCAACTAAAGTATGTAAGTGGCTTTGTTCCATATTTTGGCACGAATGGCATTGCTGCCAAACCGATAGTTGAATATGACAGGCAATTGCAACCGGGCAGAGGATCATGGTCCATGCAAGGTCAATTTTTCTACACCTTAGGATTTAAAAATTGGGGATTGCAATTAAATAACCTCACTTTGATACACTTCCGTACGAAAGACCATTACCGCTTCGGAAATTATTACTTCTTACAAGCCGGTGTTATGAGAAATTTCAATGCCGGGACAACTTTATTCAGAACATTGTTGGGTATAAGCCATGAGACCCAAAAAAGCGATCACTTAAAAAAAACAGAGGTCTTGCATACCGGTCGCAATGTTTGGTTTTTGCACAGCAGTTTGTTTGTTTTACTAAAAAACAATGGGTTGATGTTACAGGCATTTTTTCCTGTGCATCAAAATTATCAAGGCAAACAAGCACCCTTATCCATGCGGGTCAATGTGACCTGGCAATATTTTATCCGTTCTTAGTTTTAAATTTTAAAAATTTTTTATTTAAAAACCATTAAAATTAAAAAAAATTACAATTATGAAAACAACGAATTTCATGAAAGCAATTTGGTTGCTATCTGTATTAGTGATAGCTTCAACCAATACATCTTGCCGTAAGAAAGGATGTACCGATCCTAAAGCATCCAATTATGACAGCAAAGCTAAAAAGGATGACGGATCCTGTGTTTATCCGCCGGCAAACAACAACAATAATAATACTCCTCAAGAGTATTCGGTTTATTTCAATTTCCATCATCTATACAATGGAGACCATGTGGAGTTTGATACCATGCAATATGTCAATGCTGCCGGCAACAACCACAGCGTGACAAAATATCAGTATATCGTTTCTGATTTCCGTTTGTATAAAGACAATGGAGACAGCATCGTATTCAATGGTTATTTGTTTGTAGATGCCAAAATGAATATGCATCCAAGCTACAGTCCTTCGCAAAAAGTACCTGCAGGTAATTACACCGGAATGGCTTTCGTCTTTGGTTTAGACAATCAGGACAATATTTCAAATGCCTACAGTGACTTAAATGCCCAAAATTGGAATTGGCCCGAATCATTGGGTGGGGGATATCATTTCCTGAAATTTGAAGGAAACTTTAAAGACCAAAACAACAACATCAAAGGATTTGCTTATCATATGGGTACTGCACGCAAAATTACCGGAAACGACACAATATTCGAACCCAATTGGTTTCTGGTAAAATTCAACCAACCTTTCACCATCAACACCAACAAGTCATTCAATATTGATGTAAACATCGAACAATGGTTTGAAAATCCGGTTACCTGGAACCTTGACACTCTATACACCATGATGATGCCAAATTATAACGCACAAAAAACAATGAATTTAAATGGACGTACCGTATTTAGTTTGGACTAATAGATTAATAGGAAAAGGCGGCAGTGTTTGCCGCCTTTTTTTAAATTAAGAAATAATGAAAAAATATGTTTTTGGGATAATATTGTTTTATTTCATGCTTCTTTATATTTCTTGCCGTAAGGATTATGGATGTACCGATCCCGAAGCAGAGAATTATAACCCAAAAGCCGAATTGGACAACGGTAGTTGTATTTATGACACTGCTTTTCATCCTACACCTTATCCATTGAATATCCCTCCATTGTTTGCCCAATATCTACCCGAACCACATATTCCGGAAGATAATCCGTTGACAGTTGAGGGAGTTGCATTAGGAAAAAAATTGTTTTACGATCCCGGCTTATCGGCAAATGGTACTCAATCTTGTGCATCGTGCCATATGCCCGGGTTCGCCTTTACCGATAGTGCAAGATTCAGCACCGGAATAGACGGAATCAAAGGCACGAGAAACGCTATGCCGATTTTTAATGCATTATGGAACTTCAATAGTAAATTTTTTTGGGATGGTCGGGCTAATGGTCTCGAACAACAAGCTCTTGAGCCGATAAGAAATCCCATAGAAATGCACAATACTTGGGAAAATGTAGTAAATTACCTCAAATCCCAACCGGAATATGTGAAAATGTTCAAAAAAGCATTTGGTACGAGCAACATTGATTCTATGCATGTGGTCAAAGCCATTGCCCAATTTGAACGAATTCTGATTTCGGCCAACAGCAAGTTCGACAGATACCTGATGGGTTTGGAAATGTTGACTCCTCTTGAATTGCAAGGATTTAACGTGTATATGGACGAAACACGGGGTGATTGTTTTCATTGTCATGGCACTCCGGGTGGTTTATTATGGACCGATAATGATTTTCACAACAACGGATTGGATTCGGTCATAACCGATCCCGGACTGGCTGCAGTAACCGGCAATCCGGCCGACATGGGAAAATTTAAAACACCGTCTTTGAGAAATCTTGCTTATACGGCCCCATATATGCACGACGGTAGGTTTAAGACATTGGATGAAGTGATCAATCACTACAGCGAAGGATTAAAATGGTCTCCAACAATCGATCCCTTGATGAAAAAAGTTGATCAGGGAGGTGTGCAACTCACCCCTCAGGACAAAGCTGCTCTTAAAGCTTTTTTACTAACCCTCAGCGACCCTGATTTTATCAACAATCCTGAATACAGACCGTAGATTCAATCTTTAAATGAATTGTTATATTTTTTTAATCTTTTTCCAAATTTCAAAGAATTATTTTCGAAAATGTTCAATTATCTAAGGTTTAAAATATCTGTTCGTCAAAATTATTGACCATTGGATGTGATAAATAATGTCCAACAATGGATTTTATCTATGACTAGTATTTATTTAGTAGGATTGCCATTACTTCTGAAAAATTCTGCTTTTAATTATATTCCTTATTTTTGCAAAAATTCTGAATCATATGTTTGAGAATCTTACTGAAAGATTGGATCGTGCCATTAAGGTATTGAAAGGACAAGGCAAGGTTACCGAAATAAATGTTGCCGAAACGGTCAAAGAAATAAGACGTGCTTTGCTCGATGCCGATGTGAGTTATAAAGTAGCAAAAGAATTTACCGATAAAGTCAAACAAAAGGCATTGGGACAGGATGTGATCAATGCCATCTCGCCCGGTCAACTTTTGATCAAAATCACTCATGACGAGCTGGTCAATTTGATGGGCAACACCCACAGCGAGTTAAATCTCAAAGGCAATCCAGCCGTGATATTGATGTCGGGATTGCAAGGATCCGGTAAAACCACCTTTACGGCCAAGCTTGCAAAATATCTCAAAGAAAAAAAGAAACGCAATCCACTGATGGTCGCATGTGATGTATATCGCCCGGCTGCCATTGACCAATTGCATATTTTGGGTGATCAACTGCAGATTCCGGTATATTCCGAACGCGACAACAAGGATGTGATTAGTATTGCAAAAAATGCCATTGCCCATGCACGCAAGGAAGGGTACGATACGGTGTTGATAGACACGGCAGGACGTTTGTCTGTAGATGAGGAAATGATGCAGGAAATAGAAAATCTCAAAAAAAGTGTCAACCCTTCCGAAACTTTGTTTGTGGTGGATGCCATGACCGGTCAGGATGCAGTGAATACAGCGAAGGCATTTAACGACAGAATAGATTTTGATGGTGTTGTTTTAACAAAACTGGATGGAGATGCAAGGGGAGGGGCGGCCCTTTCGATTAAGGCAGTGGTGGATAAACCGATAAAATTTATAGGAACCGGCGAAAAACCCGAGGCAATCGATGTGTTTTACCCTCAAAGAATGGCTGACAGGATTCTGGGCATGGGGGATGTGGTTTCTTTGGTTGAACGTGCACAACAACAGTTTGATGAAGAAAAAGCCCGGAAACTTCAAAAGAAAATTGCTAAAAACCAATTTGATTTTAATGACTTTTTGGAACAACTGCAACAAATACAAAAAATGGGTAGCATCAAAGAGCTGGTAAGCATGATTCCCGGAGCAGGAAAAGCATTGAAAAATATGGATATCAGCGATGATGCGTTTAAGCCCATTGAAGCCATCATTCTGTCTATGACACCGGAAGAAAGGAGCAATCCTAAAATACTCAATCATTCAAGAAAACAACGTATAGCCAAAGGGAGTGGACGTAGTATCGAAGAAGTGAACAAACTCATCAAACAATTTGAAGAAACTGCCAAAATGATGAAAATGTTTGGCAATAAGCAAAATTTGGCCAATATGATGAAAAATGCGGCCAAAATGAGAGGCAGAAAACCATTTTAATGAATCAGATGCATGAAATTAATTGACGGAAAAGCAACGGCTGAGAGAATATATCATGAATTAAAACAAAAAGTAGAACGTTCTGTAGCCATGGGTCTACGTCGTCCGGGACTTGCGGCTGTGTTGATTGGTAATCATCCGGCGAGCAGAACTTATGTCAATGCAAAAATGAAAACTTGCGATAAAATTGGTTTTTTTTCTTGGTTGGTAGAATTAAACGAGACAGTAGAAGAGGAGCAATTGCTTTCAAAGATTGAAGAACTGAATAACGACGAAAATATCGATGGTTTTATCGTTCAATTGCCGTTGCCCGTACAAATAAACGAACAAAAAGTTATTTCGGCCATTGATCCTTCAAAAGACGTTGATGGTTTTCACCCGATCAACATCGGAAAGATGGTCCTTTCGCAACCCTCATTTATTCCGGCAACTCCGATGGGAATCCTTGAATTATTGAAAAGAAATGCAATAGAAACGAAAGGGAAACATTGTGTAGTGATGGGAAGGAGCAATATAGTGGGAACACCGTTAAGTATTTTATTATCCAGACCCGGTGTGGATGCTACGGTTACATTGATTCACAGCAAATCACAAGATGTCAAGCACATCACACAACAAGCCGATATTTTGATTGCTGCTGTGGGAAGACCCCTAATGATTGACGATTCGTATATAAAGCAAGGATCGATTGTCATCGATGTGGGTATTCACAGAGTGGAGGATTCATCAAAAAAAAGCGGTTTTCGTTTATGTGGGGATGTTAATTTTGAGAAAGTAAAACATAAATGTGAAGCGATTACACCGGTTCCCGGTGGTGTGGGGCCTATGACTATCGCTGCATTGATGTTGAATACATTTCAAGCTTATCAAAGAAAGTTCTTGTAAGGTATTTTTTGAACCAAAATTAATTTTCATTATTCAAAACCGCAGAGAACACAAAAAGACACGGAAGTTTCTTGTCTTTGACACTTTTATATTGTTTTTTGATTTTCTCAATTCTTTTTATCATTGATTTTAGAGTTTTCTGCGTTTTTATCGACCCATATTTGCATCATAATGTAAATGTCGGTGATTTGAAAACCTCATTCCGCCTTTTGGGTACCCTCTCCTTGACAAGGAGAGGGGCTTGGGGAGAGGTCTTTTTTCACTTTTCAATTACTAAAATCCTTGCATTCCCAGTATATTGCGTTTCTATTATTTGTAATTGCTCAAAAATCTATTTGCCGGAGAATTGAAAACCTCACCCCGCCCTTACGGGCGCCCCTCTCCTTGGTAAGGAGAGGGGTATGGGGTGAGGTCTTGACTTCTCAATTGCTAAAATCCTTGTCTTCCGTGCAAATAGCATTGATACATATAAGAATTGTGCATTTGTAGTAGACAGGGGACTTAAAAAGCGTGACAGAAATCAGGAAAATGTAAAAATTCGGAAAAAAAGATATAGAGATATAGAATAGATGTAAAAGATGAAATAGAAATGCAAAATTTTCATGTAAAAGAAATTTAGACCACTAAAAAAAATTCATATTTTAGATCTTCAATAAATTGATATTCTGAAATTCAATCACGAGACACAGAGTTTTTTTTATTTTCTCTATGTTTCTCCGTGCTCACCGTGGTGTGATTTTTTTTAAAACAACAGAGGATACGGATTCACACTGACGTATCACGGGGAGTTTTCCAATAAAAAAATGAAATTTAATTCCCTATTTAACATAATGTAAATTATGTTCCGTTAGAGGTTGTGAAAATTTACAGGAAATTTCAGATGTCTTTAAATTGGATATTTCTTTGGATTCGCTTCGTGCATAATGTTGTATGCAGCTTCAACTATATCATCAAATGATGGTTTGCTGAAATAATCTCCATCTGAGGCATATGCCGGGCGATGTTCTTTTCCTGTCAATGTTTTTGGTTCAGAATCCAAATAATAATAACCTTTTTGATCTTCGAGAATCTTTTTCATAATAAATCCCGACGCGCCCCCGGGCACATCTTCATCTACTATCAACAAACGGTTGGTTTTTTTCAAAGATTCAACGATTATGTGATGAATATCAAATGGCAATAATGTACGGATGTCTATGATTTCGGCGTTTATTGAATATTTCTCCAATTCCCGGGCAGCCTGTAGTACGATGTTGGTTGTAGATCCGTATGTAACAATTGTTAGATCTGTACCTTTTTTAAGAATCTCCGGAACTCCCAAAGGTGTTGTATATTTACCCGGGTTAAGCGGTCGTGGTTCTTTTATTCTGTATCCATTTAATGGTTCAATAATGAGCCCCGGGTCATCACCTTTTAACAAAGTATTGTAAAATCCTGCTGCCTCGGTCATATTTCTTGGTACACATACATGAATGCCCCTGATGCCGTTGATAATCATACCCATTGGTGAACCACTGTGCCAAATGCCTTCCAATCGATGTCCTCTGGTGCGTATGATCACCGGAGCCATTTGCCCTCCTTTGGTTCTCCACCTGACAGTGGCTAGGTCATCCGACATTATTTGCAATGCATACAAAAGGTAATCCAGATATTGAATCTCGGCTATAGGCCTCAAACCTCTCATGGCCAATCCTATTCCTTGACCAAGAATGGTAGCTTCTCTAATACCGGTGTCTGCCACCCGAATTTCTCCGTATTTTTGTTGAAGCCCCTCAAGCGCTTGATTAACCCCCCCCAAACGACCCGAATCTTCACCGAAAATCAATACCCTTGGGTCGTTGGCTAAAATTTCATCAAAATTTTCTTTCAACACCACTCTTCCATCTATCATTTCCGGATCGGGTGCATATTCGGGCTTTATATGGTTTATTTTTAAGGGTGAAGTATCGGCTTCGCTATACAAATGAGACGAATATTTATCATGTGCAACATCTTTTAAATAATCTATCCATTGTTTTAAAGCTTTTCTGGAAGGGCTATCTTGATCTCTTGTAATTAAAAACGACTTACGAGCGGAAGACATCACGTCTCTGTACATCAATTCCTGAATGCCATTTAACTCATTGATTATTGAAACAATTTCTTCTTTGTGAGGAGTTTCATTGGCAAGAGATTGAAGGATGGCAACAACTTTTTTTCTTTCTTCTTTGATTGGTTTTTGATAGGCATCCCAAGCTCTTTTTTTAGCTTCTCTCACAAATTTGGCGGCCTCTTGATCAATGGTCTCAATTTCTTTTTCGGTGGCAATACCGGTTTCGATGATCCACTCTTTCATTTTGCGAATACAACAGTATTCCTCCTCCCATTTTAATCGTTCGGGTGATTTATACCGTTCATGTGATCCTGATGTGGAATGGCCTTGGGGTTGAGTGACATCTTCTACATGCACCAAAACCGGGACATGTTCTTCACGAGCAATTTTGACAGCTTTTTCGTATGTTTCGATTAAATCAGGATATCGCCATGCTTTTACCGTAAAAATCTCCCAACCATTCGATTTTCCTTTCTCCCTGCGGAACCCTTGCATCACTTCAGAGATGCTTTCTTTGGTGGTCTGATATTTTTTTGGAACGGAAATACCGTGACCATCATCCCAAACAGACACAATCATAGGAACTTGTAAGACACCTGCGGCATTGATAGTTTCCCAAAATAAACCTTCTGAAGTAGAGGCATCTCCAATGGTGCCAAATGCTACTTCTCTTCCCTGTCTTGAAAATTGTGTGAGATGATGCAATTCTTTTACATGTTTATAAACTTTAGATGCCTGAGCCAATCCGAGTAATCGTGGCATCTGACTGGCTGTAGGCGAAACATCTGCCGAAGAATTTTTCATTTCGGTCAGGTTTTTCCAATGTCCGTTCTCGTCTATAAACCGGGTGGCAAAATGTCCGTTCATACTTCTTCCTGCACTTGCCGGCTCTGCATCTACATCGGTATGTGCATATAGTTGGGCAAAGAATTGTTCTACCGTCAACTCCCCTATCGCCATCATGAACGTCTGATCTCTGTAATATCCGCTCCTGAAATCTCCTTTTTCAAAAAACTTAGCCATGGCTATTTGAGGAACCTCTTTACCATCTCCAAAAATGCCAAACTTGGCTTTACCGGTCAAAACTTCTTTTCTACCTAAAATAGATGCTTCTCGACTTATTCTGGCCAAGCGGTAATCATTTAAAATTTCTTGACGAACTTCTTCTTTTGTCAATTTTTTCTCTTTTAATGTTTCTTCAGACATATTTATCTTTTTTACAAAAATCTACAAGCAGTTTCAAAATTACAAGTTTTTCACAAAATAATGCTTTTTGTATTATTTGACAGAACTAATTTGATTGCTATTTACTTTATGCAGAATCCATAGACCTACTACAGTGATCATACCATTGATGGCCAAAATCTCATATCCAACTTTATATCCGTTAAACCAATTTTCTGCATTATTTTGAATGATATAACCAAAAACCGGTGCAAGAATGCAAACAAAAGGAACCCATTTATCCTTGGGGGTAAGTTTTAGAAATATACCGCAGAAGTATAATCCCAATAGTGGTCCATAAGTGTAACCGGCCATGTTCAATATGAGATCCAATACATTTGTTTCGTTGAAATAATAAAAAAACAATATGACAAGTACCGTAACCAAAGTGAAAACAATGTGTATGATTTTACGCATTCTTTCTCCATCATGTTGCTTTTTTTGATCATAATGCAAAATATCATGATAAAAAGATGTTGTCAAAGCTGTCAATGTGGAATCTGCACTTGAATATGCCGCTGCAATCAATCCCAATAAAAACACCACACCGAGATAAAACGGAAAATATCCACCTGTAGCCAGATATGGTAATACCAGATCAGTTTTTTCTGGAATATGAATTTCGAAAAAATCAACATACAGATACATCATCAACCCCAACATTAAAAACAAAAAATTGACAACAACGAGAATCACTGAGAACCAATGCATGTTTTTTTGTGCCTCTTTTAAATTTTTACAAGTAAGGTTTTTTTGCATCATATCTTGGTCGAGCCCTGTCATGGTGATGGTAATGAGCATACCGGCCAATATTTGTTTCAAGAAAAAATTGGGAGATTTAAAATTATGATATTCAAATATTTTAAACATTTTGCTTTGTGTAATGGTTGAATACAAATCTATATCATGTTGTTGAAAGGTTGAAAACAAAAATACCAACATTAAAACCACACTCAGCAACATAAAAAATGTTTGAAGTGTGTCGGTAAAAACAATGGTTTTAATACCTCCCCGATAGGTATATAACCATATTAACAAGATTCCTGCAATAGCTGTGAATTGAAAAGGCCATCCAAAATGTCTGAATAAAATATAGTGAAGGACACTGATTGCCAAATACATTCTTGCAGACGAGCCAAGCAAACGGGAGATGATAAAAAACCATGAACCTGTAATTCGTGTATAGGGGCCGAACCTTTCTTCAAGATATCCATAAATGCTTGCTTGATTGATTCGATAGTAGACCGGTAAGAGCAAATGTGCAACAATCCAATAACCAATAAAATAACCAAAAACTATCTGCATATAAGTGAGTCCTTGAAGTTTGACGGTGCCCGGAACAGAAATAAAGGTAACACCCGACAACGACGCCCCTATCATGCCAAAAGCTACCAAATACCAGGGGCTTTGTCTGTTTGCAGTAAAAAATGTTTGGTTGTTACTATGCTTTGAAGTGATTTTGGAAATGATAAAAAGAACTGCAAAATATAGTAGAATTACGATCAAATATACCCACTCTTTATCCATATCTTTGGTTATTAACTGAAAATTCGCCGTAAATATACAAGAAAGGTATTAGAATATAAGGACAAATTAAAAATCCTTATATCGATTAAACCCAAGCTTTTAAATCACTCAAAAAAGAACTTTGCGAAAAAATTCTTGTTTTATTAAGATAATTTTTCAAGTGATAATCTAATAGTTTAAACAATACACAATCAATTACTTATAAGCGAGAAATTTATTTCATAATTCTAAGTTGATTGAGTTTTTTACGATATTTTTGGGCGTTGATTAAATGTTGTTCATAGGTTGAAGCAAAATTGTGCATCCCGGATAAGTCATCTTTGGCGCACATATAGAGATAATTGTGTTTTTGATAATTTAAAACAGCATCTATTGCCGCAGGCAATGGCAACAAAACAGGTCCGGGGGGCAGACCGGCATATTTATATGTATTGTATGGGGAGTCAATGTTTAAATGATAATTCAGTACTCTTTTGATCGTAAAATCCCTCCATGCAAAAATAATCGTCGGATCGGACTGCAAAGGCATACCCAGTTTTAAGCGGTTAAGATATAACCCGGCAATAATCGGCCATTCGGAAGGGTATTGGGTTTGTTCGGCCTGCACGATGGAGGCAAGAATAGCCACTTGCGATTGAGAGAGACCAATATCTTTGGCTTTGGCTTTTCTTTGTTCGTTCCAAAACTTTTTATATTCACCCGCCATTCTTTTGAAAAATTCGTCCACATTGCAATTCCAATAAAATTGATAAGTATTGGGTATAAACATGGTAAAAAAGGTATTGGTGTCAAAACCAAATTGAGATGCTGCGACAGGTGAGTATAATTTTTGTAAAATTTCAGTGTTTGAAATTTCCAATTGTTTATCGATGACAGCGGCAAATTGTTCTTTTGTTTTGGGCGACAAAAAAGTAACATTCACCGGATCTTGCCTGCCGTTGCGTAGTTTAAAAAATAAACGCAATAAGTTGAGTTTGTTGGTAATCAGGTAATGTCCACTTTTCACATGGCGATCATAAGAAAAAGCTTTCGACATGCCTGAAAAGATCAATAACTGCCCCTTGCCAAGAATTTTTTCTAATGAATCTGTGAGGGCTGTATAACCCTTATCTTTGGAAATATACAAATGAAACTCCTTTTGCTGAATTCCCAATGGTTTTATTAAAAGATATATCGCCCACCCTGCAGTCAACATTAAACCGAAAATAGTAACCCATTTCAACTTTTTCATTGTAAAATTTCAAAATAAATCAATACTAAAATAATTTTTTGGCTATTAACATTTGATTATATTCACAAACTTTTGCAAAATAACGGCATTGATAATTTTTGTTATTTTCAAAAAAATCAACAGTTTGCTTGTGTAGACCTTTGGGCTTAAGAGAAATTCCTAAATTATAAATCAGGTAACCATTTTTCAATAAATGTTTGTCTAAATACAAGCAAAATTCGGTTGAATAAAATTTTTCAGGCACAATAAGATCGTCAAAAATATCCATGATAATCAAATCAAATTGATCATTGCAGTTTTTTAAAAAATCAAAAGCATCCTTTATGAAAATCCTCAAAGGATTGTATCGTTTTATATTCAACACTTCAACCGAAAAGTTGATCAATTCCGTATCATAATCCACCGCCGTGACAGGACCTTTTATGTTGTGTTTATTTCGCAAAGCTTCCAGTATGCTACCTCCTCCAAGTCCTAATAAAAGAACATTGTTGGCCGAAAAAGGACTGATTTGTTCTAAACCAAACTCCAACACTTTTTGTAACAAACCAAAAGACATATTTGTGTTGGGTGTATCAATCAATGGTTTGCCATCAACCCAATAAAATGTCAGATTGTGATTGAATGAAGTGTTTAATTTATATTTTATCGGCCAGAAATAGCTCAAAAATTTTTTACTTTTCAATTTTTTAAAACGTTGGTTTATATTGTTCATAATTCATTTCTCAATATCTATTGTCAATGCGCTTGATAATCTTATCTTTATGCAAAAATTTTTAAATTTTACCATAAAAATTACAAAGTTTTTACTATCTTTTAATCTACATTTAAAAACAATCAATGATGAATTTTCTATCAATCAACAGGTTTTTGAAAAATATGATTTGTCCAAAATTAAAGTAATGTAAACGCAATTAATCTTAAGTAGTAATTTTACGGCCTTAATCAATAATCGATTGGGAAAAACAACATAAAAAATCTGAAAAATATGATTCACGAAAGACAATTATTTTTGGAATATCTCGCTCAAACTTCAGATTTTCCAATGATGCTTCAACCGGCCAAATCATATGGAATTTATATCGAAGATGTAAATGGCAAAAAATATATTGACGGAATTTCAGGGATATCGGTAAGTAATACCGGTCATTTGCATCCGGAAATAAGATCGGCAGTGGAGAAACAAATGAACTTGTACGATCATTTGATGGTTTATGGAGAATACGTTCAAAGTCCACAGGTAAGATTGGCTCAACTGTTGGCAGGAATGTTAGACGGAGAGTTGAAAGTGACTTATTTTCTCAATTCTGGAAGTGAAGCAATTGAACTTGCCTTAAAACTTGCCAAACGATATACCGGACGTTTTGAACTGGTCAGCTTCAAAAATACATATCATGGAAGCACTCATGGTGCGATGAGTTTGATGAGCAATTTTGATTATACCCGTAATTTCAGACCTTTGTTGCCCGGTGTGGTGCATTTACCATACAATGATCACAAAGCCTTGGATTATATAACAGATAAAACAGCCGGCGTGGTTGTAGAATTTATTCAGGCCGAAGCAGGGGTAATGGCTGCTTCGAAAGATTGGATAAAGAAACTAAAGGAAAAATGCGAATCTACCGGCACGCTTTTAATTGCAGATGAAATACAAACCGGTGTCGGACGCACCGGCAAATGGTGGGCATATAAACATTACGGCATCGTACCTGATATATTGGTATTGGGAAAGGCCTTTGGTTTTGGATTTCCATTGTCTGCAGTAGTGAGTAGCAGCGAAATTATGGGAGTATTAAGAAATAATCCTGTATTAGGACATATCACCACTTTCGGCGGTCATCCGGTTTGTTGTGCTGCTGCTGAAGCTGGGTTTAATTTTTTGAAAAAAAAACGAACACCTGATAAGCTCAGTCGAAGAAAAAAGCAGCATATTTTTTACAAAACCTTGACATATCCCTGTTTAAAGATATTCGCCATGCCGGACTCATGTTTGCTTTAGAAAGCGAGAATTTTGAACAAAACATGGCAAGAATTAGACGTTGTTTGGAAAATGGTCTTATCACAGATTGGTTCTTATTTAATGATAAATCGATGCGTTTCTGTCCTCCACTCATCATCTCTTTTGAAGAAATCAAAAAATGCGCAGAAATTATCAATCAATCTGCAAGCGAATAAAATAAAGTGTATCCGCGCAAAATGGTTTAAACTCTCAAGCCGTATTTATTATAGTACGGAAGTACTTCGTTATGCCGTCGCTCAAAGGTGGCTACGGGGCGCATGTTGACAAATAAAAAACCGAATGCCAAAGATAATTAAGAATCCTCCCCCATATGCATGCAAGTAAAATTTTCCTATTCCATTTAATGCATTACGTAACATGTTTATTGATTAAGCATTTCTACCGCTGCTGAACTTATCTCCCTTTGAAGGATGCTTTTGTCGGTATGAAATCAATAAAAAAAGCCCAATGAACGAAAATGTCAATTGGGCTATTTTTTTTGGGAAATTAATTAAACCATCAATCATTTAGAAACTGACGTAGCACATAATTCAATATACCTTTGTGTTTAAAATATTCCACCTCTATTTCTGAATCCAAGCGGCAAATCACATTGAATTTTATTTCCTCGTTATTTTTTCTGAGGGCAACTACTGTCAGAGATGTTTGAGGTTGAATAGAATCGTTTAGTCCGGCAATGGTATAAATTTCGGTGCCGTCCAATCCCAGTGATTGAGCAGATTGACCTTCTGTAAATTGCAAAGGCAAAACTCCCATACCAATCAAATTGCTGCGGTGAATACGTTCATAACTTTCGGCAATCACAGCTTTAATGCCCAGAAGGTATGTTCCTTTGGCTGCCCAGTCGCGGGAAGAACCGCTTCCGTATTCCTTTCCGGCAAGTACCAACAAAGGAGTACCATCTTGTTGATATTTCATGGCAGCATCAAAAACAGGCATCTCCTCTCCTGTCGGTAAATATTTAGTATATCCTCCTTCCCTTTCTGCCAGTTTGTTTTTAATTCTCACATTGGCAAATGTACCACGCATCATTACTTCGTGATTTCCCCTGCGTGAACCGTAACTGTTAAAATCTTTTTTCTGTACCCCTTTTGCAATTAAATATTTACCGGCAGGAGAATCTTCTTTAAAAGAACCGGCGGGAGAAATATGGTCGGTAGTAACCGAATCACCCAAATATAAAAGCACACGGGCTTGTTCAATGGGACTGACCGGTTCGGGTTTTTCCGGCAAGTTTTTGAAAAACGGTGCTTCTTGGATGTATGTTGAATTGGGATCCCATTGATAAATATCACCGGAGGGCGCATCAAGTTGTTGCCATAGATCATCTCCGTCAAAAATTGTAGCATAATTTTTCCTGTAATCTTCGGCTGAAATCACAGATTTTATGATATCTTGAATTTCTTCCATGGTGGGCCAAATATCTTTTAAATAAACCGGTTGAAGATTGGGATCATACCCTACCGGATCTTCCAATAAGTTAATATCTACCCGTCCGGCCAATGCATAAGCCACAACCAACATGGGAGACATCAAGAAATTCATTTTAACCTGCGGGTGAACTCTTGCTTCAAAGTTCCGGTTTCCTGAAAGTACACTTGCCGTTACAAGATTATATTTATCGATGGCCTCTGCAATAGGTGCCGACAAAGGACCACTATTGCCGATGCAGGAAGTGCAAC
This sequence comes from Vicingaceae bacterium, assembly GCA_026003395.1. Taxonomy (NCBI): domain Bacteria; kingdom Pseudomonadati; phylum Bacteroidota; class Flavobacteriia; order Flavobacteriales; family Vicingaceae; species Vicingaceae bacterium. The sequence continues at coordinate 7,204 of BPHE01000015.1, read as the reverse complement.
CATACCCTACTACGTGAAAGCGCAATGCTTCTAATTCGTCAAGCAAGCCGGAACGTTTGAGATAATCGGTGACGACTTTTGAACCCGGTGCTAAACTTGTTTTAACCCATGGTTTTACATCCAGACCTCTTTCTACTGCTTTTTTGGCAACCAACCCGGCACCAATCATTACGGCAGGATTGGAAGTGTTGGTACACGAAGTAATCGCAGCAATGACAACAGAACCGTCGCTCAACAAATATTCCTCATTGTTCAGTTTAATTCTGACCGTGCGTTGTTTTGATTCATCCGGTTTTACTTCAACATCCACGTCGGTATCAACTTTTTCATGACTTGAAAAAGCGGTCTGACTCCCCCCTTCGGCATACCAAATACTTTGTAAACGTTGGTCGACTTCTAAATAATCTCTTTTGTGTTCTTCTTTTAGAATTGAAATAAATTTGTTTTTTAAATCTTTAACTAAAATTTTGTCTTGTGGGCGTTTGGGACCGGAAACAGTTGGTTCGATGGTACTCAAATCTAATTCCAACACATGCGAATACTCCACCGGGTCACCGTTTTCTCTCCACAACAAATTCTCCTTACAATACTCTTCCACTATCTTTATCAAATCACCGGGTCTCCCCGTCAATGTCATATAATCCAGCGTTTGACGGTCGATGGGGAAATATGTAACAGTACAACCAAATTCCGGAGACATGTTGGAGATTGTGGCACGATCGGGAACACTCAAATTGTCAAGACCTTCACCGAAGATTTCTACAAATTTGCCTACTACTCCAAATTTACGAAGTAAATGAGTGATAGATAAAACCATATCGGTGGCTGTTGTACCGGTCGGAAGTTTTCCTGTCAATTTCAAGCCAACCACTTCAGGGGTGAGAAAATAAATGGGTTGGCCGAGCAAAGCTGCTTCTGCTTCAATGCCACCTACCCCCCATCCTAACACACCAATACCATTGACCATCGGTGTGTGCGAGTCGGTACCGACCAAAGTATCGGGAAACAGCACTCCGTTTTTTTCCATGACACCTTTGGCCAAGTATTCTAAGTTGACTTGATGGCAGATACCCATTCCGGGCGGCACCACCGTAAAGTTTTCAAATGCTTTTTGAGCCCATTTCAAAAGTTGGTAACGTTCTTTGTTTCGTTCATATTCAATCTCCACATTTTTACGGAAGGCATAATTTGTGCCGAAATATTCCACTTGTATTGAGTGATCAATCACTAAATCGACCGGTATCAAAGGATTGATTTTACGTGGGTTCTTGCCTTTCCTTTGCATTTCTGAGCGTAATGAAGCCAAATCTACCACAGCCGGAACTCCGGTGAAATCCTGCATCAAGACACGCGCCGGTTTAAAAGGTATCTCCCTGTCGCTTCCTTTTGGGTCCCAATTTAACAATGTTTCTATATGGTGACTTTTAATACCGAAATTGTCATAGTTTCTCAACGCATTTTCAAGTAAAATTCTGATAGAATAAGGCAGTCGCCGTATGTTGAAACCTTGTTCCTCCAATTTTTTCAACGAATATACTTCATACTGCTTGCCATTTATATTCAAGGTTTTCTTTGATTGATCATGTAAATTTTTAAAATCATTCATTGCATTATGTTTTGTTGGGCTCTAAAATACATTATTCCCTTGAAAAAAAACAAATATTTGCATTTTTTAAATCAAACAAACTTTTGCCTTTGAGAAGGTTTGATATTGTCTAATAATTCTTTTTTTAATTTTTCCAGATGATCGCGTTCAAACAAACTTCCATGCTTTATCATGATAAATTTAAACCAGGGTGTATAGAACTGAGGGAAAAGTTTTATATCTTCTTGTATGACTTCTATCGAAAGAAATTTACATTTTTCATAATATCCGGATTTGACAGATGAAGGTATTTCGTGCGTAAAACCAAAATAGAGGTTCATTCTTTCATTTTCATAAAAATAATCCGAAAACTTTTCACGATATTCTATAATCCCAATTTTTTTCAACTTAAATTTATTGAACCCATAAAAATCCTTCAACATCGATCGGCTAAATTTTAATGGAGTTTTCAATGGTTGGGTTTTATTCAAAAAATGATCAGTGTGGAAAGAAATGTTCCATAAAGAATATGGAAACATAGGCAGTTCTTTTTTGCGGTGTATCAATAATTCATTCTTTTTGTTGAAGAGTACAATTCCCAAAGAAAGGTGTCGGATGCCTTTACGATGTGTCAAATGATAATCTTCTAAAAAGAATTTGTTGTTTTTATCTAAAATAATAGATTTCAAGCATTTTTTTTATTTCCAAATGTAAGAAAGTGAATTAAAATGTCAATCCGTTAAATCACTTATTTTTAATTAAGTAAAAACAATTAAACCGGAAAAACGATTTTTTTCAGAATTAAGAATAAAATATGTGTCAATTTCAAGAAAAACCAACAGGCATTATCTAATTTCTATAATTTATTGCAGAATTTAAAATTCTTTCTAATTTGTTTTTTCAAATCAAATCATTACAAAATACTTAAAGCCCTGTATGTTTTTCTATTAATATGGTCTTTTGTGATAAAGAAACATTATGTAAAAAACAAAAACCAGGTAAGAGAGAACAAACACAATACTTAGTATAAAAATCCATGGATTAAAATCATATGTATAGAGCAAAACGGCAAACAGGTTGGATAAAATAGAAATTATAGAAATAATTGCGAAAACTTGATGCTCGTTGAATCCGAAATAGATCATATGATGTGAACTATGATCTTTCCCTCCTATGTATGGCGGTTTGTTTCTTTTTAGACGATGAATGATTACCCAAAACGTATCGGTAAAAAATGGAAGGAACATTAAACCTGTTAGATATAATTTTTTCACATTATTTGAATTATCGATGTGGTTGAAAATAAAGACCGTCATAAATGCCAGATAGAAACCCAAGAACTGTGTTCCTGTGTCGCCCATAAACATTTTAGATTTGGGTTTGTTAAAATATAAAAATGAAATTAAAGCCGAAATAATGGCCACAGTGCTGAATGTAAAAGAAAATTCCCAAATGCCGGAAAGATATAAAATACATATCATTTCGGTCAATGTGGCTATTGAAGCTGAGGCCGTAATACCATCCATGTTGTCAAACATATTGACAGAATTCATCATCAAAAAAACCCACAAAACGGTTAAAATTATATCGACTGCTTCGATGGAAACAATTTGAAAAAATTGGCCGGTATAAACCATGATTAAGCCGGCCAAAATTTGAGAAAAGGCTTTTAACAAAGGTTTGGTATTAAAAGCATCATCATACATTCCGGAAAGAAATGAAAGTGTAGATCCTCCAATCAATCCAAGTGTGGAAAATGTAAACAATTTTTCGGACGAATGAAGATAGGCATAGTAAGACAGTGAAAATAAAAATGTCAAATAAAATGTAAGCCCGCCAATGGCCGGTTTTTGATTGCTGTTCCACCTGATTTCCTCAATGTTTCGCATTCCCAATGTTCTGACAAACCTTAAAAACAAAGCATGTAGCACCCATGATAACACCAAAGAGAAAAGAAACAAAAAGATTATGCGTGAAAAGTAATAATTATACCAAATCATACATCATAATACTAATCCAGATGACTAATTAAATCATGAAAAAGTTGCCCCTGCAAATCTTTAGGAGAAATAAATGAAGGTTTGGCCGGCCATTGTATATTGATATCAGGATCGCTATACAACAAACATCTTTCGTGAGATTTAGAATAATAATTATTGCATTTGTAACAAAACACCGTATTATCTTCCAGAGTATAAAATCCATGAGCAAATCCTTGTGGAATGTAAAGCATAGTTCCATCGGGTTTTAATTCTATGGAAAAATATTTGCCAAAGGTGGGGGAATTTTTGCGAAGGTCTACCACTACATCCCAAACAGAACCACTGATGACACTGACAAGTTTTGATTGTGCCCATGGTTGTATTTGAAAATGCAACCCTCTTAGAACGCCTTTATGAGACATTGACCGGTTGTCTTGCACAAACTCATCATTTATGCCCAATTCTTGAAATTTTTCTTTTTGATATGACTCATAAAAATATCCTCTTTCGTCATAAAAAATTTTTGACTTGATAATATACAATCCTTCAAATTCTGTTGATTCCTTAAGAAAGTTGTTCATTTTCCCAAAATTTTTGCAAAAAAACCATTTTGTTTTTCTTGCGTATCATCTATGTAATAAGTGCTGTAATTGCCATATCCGTATCCATAATAATAACCGTATTTGTTTTGTTGTAGGTCGATTCCGTTTAATACCACAGATACTTTTTTGATTTTGTAATCTCTGTATAGTTTGATAATATGTTCGGCAAAAAACTTTTTGGAGTAACCCGAACGCATCACATATACAGGATAATTGGCTATTTGTAAGGGCAACAAAGCATCGCTGACCAAACCGATCGGCGGATTGTCGATGATGATATAATCAAACGATTGTTTTAACTCTTCAATGATCTTCTCTAAATTCCCATTGATAATTAATTCGGCAGGATTGGGAGGTGTGGCCCCGGAGGTAATAAAAAACAGATTTTCCATTTGACTTGACTTGATACAATCATTTATATTGGTGTTTCCAATCAACAAATTGCTCATTCCTTGAGAATTTTCTACTCCAAAACCAATGTGAATTTTTGGTTTTCGCATATCTAAATCGAGAATCACCACTTTTTTATCGGAATATGCAAAAATGGCCGCAAGATTGATGGCGACAAATGTTTTGCCCTCCCCTGAAATAGTGGATGTGATGGAAATAATTTTTGCTCCTTTTGAGTTATCGATAAATTGGAAATTGGAACGTATGTTTCTAAACGATTCGGCCATCAATGATTTTGGATTATTGTCGATGACCAGTTGTGATACAGGAATTTTCCTTTTGTATTTTGGAATTGCACCCAAAACAGGAATCTGATAATTTAAAATTTTTTCCAACTCTTGTAAAGAATGTATTTTATTGTCAAAAACAAACTGTAGAGCAATTATGATAATACTCGATAGAATTCCGGCAAGGAAAAATCCAAACAAAATTACTTTTTTGTTGGGATATACCGGCACTTTTGAAGGTTTGGCCACATCCAAGATCAAATGTTGAGGAACAAAACCTGCTTCAGCGATTGAAAACTCAGTTTTCTTTTCAAGCAACAGGTTGAAAAATTTCTCGTCGATAGTATAAACTCTTTGCAAACGGGCATATTCTATCTCTTTCTCAGGAATATCTGAAAACAACCCTTCCAGATCTTTGATTTTTCCCGCAATTTCTTTTTTTCTGTTGACAAACAAATTTATTTGAGCTTTGATCGTTTCAAAAATTAAATTTTTTTGAAGTTGTATTTGATTGTTGATATTTTGCACGGCTTGATTGTTTTCGCTTGCCTCTGTCAGTAATTTTTGCTTGGTGAAGTATAGATTTTTTAAAGATTCAACATAACCCGAAAGAGCTTGCGACAAATCTATGTCTCCACTTATCAATGCCAACAATTGTGTAACCTCCTGATCGTTTTTGATTAGATTCATTTTGTTTTGCAACTCATTCAAAACGGTCAATTTATAGTTTGTGTTGATTAAATCGTCTTCCAACCTGCGTAATTGTTCCAGGTAATTCGAGTTAAGTTGATAGGTTTCGGAAATTTTATTTTCTTTTTTAAATTCCCTGATTAAATTTTCCGATTCTTTCAGTTTGCTGTAAGCAATAGACAATTGTTCTTCAAGAAACTTCAACACCTGGCGGGAACTTTGGCTACGGTTTTCCAAGTCATAAATTTTAAACTCCTCGGCTATGGCATTGGCAATATCGGCTGCTTTAGAGGCATTGTTGTCGCGAAATGATATTTTGATGGTATTGGCTTGAGGGTTAATAACACTGACATTCAAGTTTTTAATGAGTTTCTCGGTCAATACCGTCATGGAGTTGACTACAAAAATAAATTCATGATCATTGATCCCGGATTGAAAATTATTTTTAATAATATCAAAATCCGGAATTTCAAATTTGAAATAAATGCCTCGGGTTTTAAATTCGGGTAAATCAAAAGTAGTTTCCGGAATTCCCAGATCCGGGCATTTAATAGTGGCTTTACGCTCGTTCTCGAAATGAATAAAAAATTGTTTGTCAAAGAAGTTCGAATCAAGCGCATGAACAGTCACTGTAAATGGAGTGTTTTTATACAATTCGTGCGACAACAAACGCCCTTTATTGTAGTAACTGACATTTAACGGCAGTCTTTTCAAAGCTCTTTGAAACAAGAATGGCGATGATAAGATTTCTGCAGCAACCGAGATATCGGGATTTTCGAATGTTTTCTCAAGCTCAAGGATGTTTTGGGCTGTATTGGTTACGGTCACCTGAATGGTAGTGGATGACTCATATACCGGCACGGTGTATCTTAACAATAAATAACCGGCCAACAAGGAAAGTATGATAATGACAATGCTGACGCGCAAGTTTTTGCGGATGTAAAACAAAATACGCTGAAAGTCAACATCAAATAAACCTTCTTCGTTTTGATTGATATTTTCGATGGAAGGATCCGTCATAATTTATGGGATTCGGTTGATTAAAACGATAATTGTTACCACACTTGAAACCAAGCTGATGATGGGAGCTATGTCCCGGATCACAGTTTGTGCAATCCTTGCTCTTGGTTCAACATAAATTATATCGTTGGGTTGAATGACGATCCCTGAATTTTTGTATGTATCCAAATATCTCAAATTAAATTTGAATACTTGCGGATTGCTTACCGGACCTCTAATTACTTTGACTTTCCATGCTTTACCGTTTTCCTGAATCCCTCCGGCCAAAGCCAAAGCTTCCACCAACCGTATGTTTTCATTTTGCAGCGGTATGACATGGGCGTTTCCATATCCACCGTTAAACACAATGATTCTTTTGTTGGTAACATTTAGAATCACAAATGGTTTCACATAATATTTTGCGTATAATTCTTCCAGATACATTTCTGCTTCTCTACGCTTCATGCCTTCCAGCTTTACACGTCCCACCACCGGCAATTTTACAGTACCGTCATATTCCACCTTATAAACCAATTGTGCATCCCCCAAAGCTCCTTTGCTTTCACTAACACTCAGAAGGTCTACAAGCGCAAATCCGTCATTACTATATAAACGCATAGAAAGATAATCGTTTTTTTGAATGACATAATCGATGTTTTGAGAGTCAGG
>BPHE01000014.1 GCA_026003395.1 Vicingaceae bacterium | reverse complement strand
AAAAGGCAGGAAATTCCTGCCTTTTTGTTTTAGTGTAAAACTATTATGAAAAATCTACCCGAAATACCTTTGGCAGAGAGAGTAAGACCAAAAACTATCAGTGAATTTACCGGACAGAGACATCTTATTGGGGAAAATGGACCATTATACAAATGTGTTGAAAATGGTTATTTGCCTTCAATGATTCTTTGGGGACCACCGGGTACAGGTAAAACCACATTGGCTTATATACTCAGCCGGTCTTTGGATTTAAAATTTCAAAGCATCAGTGCGATTGAAGCCGGAGTGAAAGAAATAAAAGAAGTTATCAAATCTTCAAAAGAAAAAGGTTTGTTTGATCAAGGAAAAACAGTTTTGTTTGTGGATGAAATTCATCGGTTTTCAAAATCACAACAAGATTATTTATTGGGTGCTGTTGAACGTGGTGAAATACTATTGATAGGTGCCACCACGGAGAACCCTTCTTTTGAGGTTATTCCCGCCTTATTGTCCCGTTGCCAGGTTTATGTATTGAATCCATTAAGTAAAGAAGAGCTTGAACAAATTTTAACATCGGCACTTGAAAAAGACGAATTTTTAAAGGGTCTTAACATCATTGTTGAATCTACAGATTTGTTGTTTTTATATTCCGGTGGTGATGCACGCAAGATGTTAAATTTGTTGGAACTGTCTGTCAATGCCCAGTTGGATAAAACTGAAATTATCATAAATGATGACAATATTCGTTCTGTAGCCCAACAATTCATTCAAAAATACGACAAACAAGGTGAGAATCATTATGATACAATAAGTGCTTTTATCAAGTCCATCAGAGGTTCGGATCCCAATGCCGCAATATATTGGCTGGCGAGAATGATTGATTCCGGTGAAGATCCGTTATTTATAGCCCGAAGGTTGATAATTTCAGCTGCAGAAGATATAGGATTGGCCAACCCGACTGCATTGGTGATTGCCAATAATGCATTTCAGGCTGTGAACCAAATCGGTATGCCCGAAGGACGTATTATACTTGCAGAAGCGACCATTTACCTTGCATGCAGTCCAAAAAGCAATTCTGCCTATCTTGCCATTGACTATGCATTACAAAAAGTAAAAGAAACCGGCCAGTTGCCCGTTCCCCTTCATCTCAGGAATGCACCAACACAATTGATGAAAGAATTGGGTTATGGACAGGAATATAAATATGATCATAATTATGAAGGAAACTTTGCCCATCAGGAATTTATGCCCGTTCATTTGCAAAATACTACCTTTTATAAACCCGGAAACAATTTAAGGGAAAAAGAATATCAGAAATTTTTATTTTCGCGTTGGGGTGATAAATATTATAAAGAATGAAATGTAATTTCTCAATTTTGATAATTCCTCTTTTTTTCTTGTTTTACACTTGTAAAAAAGAAAAAAAGCCCACTTCATGGCAAAGCGATATTGTTACTCCTTTGGCAAATGCAAAATTTACGCTTAATAACTTTTTAAACGATGAATATTTGACAGGAGACAGCAATGGTGTTGTGCATGTTGTATTTAAACACGATTTCTATGATTTGCCTTTGGACTCTCTTGGAAAAATTCCTGACACCACACTTATAGAAAGTTTATCTATTCCTTTTAGTATAAATGCGCCACCTGGATACATTTTTTATTCCAACGCACAAACCATAAAATTAAATGCATCACCACTTGAGTTGTCATATGCCGAAATAGAGAAAGGTTTTATTGACATTACCATAGAAAGTAATGTACCTGAAAAAATTATAGTCACTTATAATGTACCCGGTGCCAAAAAAAACAATCAATCTTTGAATTTGGTCGATACGGTTCCGGCTGCTCAGGGTGCAAAAGCTATATTCAAAAAAACTTTAAATATCCAAGGATACACACTCGATTTGACAGGCCCCAATCAAAATTCTTACAACAAACTGGCTGTTAATTTTTATGCCCAGTTAAATCCCCAGGCATCTCAAAACATTCCCTTGTCATCCAGCACCTTGTTTAAAATTACAACAAATTACAGGGATATATCCCCATCTTATATTAAAGGTTATTTTGGCAAGGAAACTTTTAAACTCGGACCCGATACGGCTATTTTCGATCAATTTTCATCTTATGTATCCGGTGCCTTAAATCTAGAAAAAGTCAAAATGTTGCTCAGGTTTAACAATCAATTTGGCGTGGATGCCGTGCTGAAAATCAATGGATTGACTGCCATCAACACAAAAAATGGGCAGACGGTCAATCTTTCAAACAACATTATTGGTCAAGCCATACAATTAACAAGAGCCATCGAAACAGGTCAAACACCCCCTGTATATTCTGTTCCCAAAGAATACATTCTAGATCAAAACAATTCGAACATTGATCAATTTTTTGAAATTATGCCCAATCGCCTGGTATATGATCTGGAATTGAAAGTAAATCCCATGGGGAATATTTCTTCGGGCAATGATTTTTTGTATAAAAACTATCCTTTTCAAAGTTATTTTGAATTGGACATACCTATGTCATTGACTGCCCAGGACCTTGTGTTAAGCGACACCATCGATCTGAAAATCAATGAAAACATTGAATGGATAGATTGGTTAAATGGTAAAATTTATCTGTATGCCGAGAATTTTTTTCCCTCAGATTTCGAGGTGTCCATCCAATTGTTTGACACAAACAAAACAGCCACTTCCCTTATAAATAATCAAGGAAAAATCAATGCTGCCGTTACCGATGGCTCAGGATTGGCTCAAACGCCCGTAAAGTCCGTAATGGTGCTTTCGTTGGATGATAAACAAATGCAAGATTTTTATCATGCCGGCTATCTTGCCTTTGTTTTGAAGTTAAATACCGCCAATTATAGTAGTTTTGTCAAGTTTACTCAAAATAATTATTTGGATTTAAAACTGATTCATGAAGCCCAAGTCAAATATTTTATCCGTTAAATTTTTTTTGTTATCTTTTTACGGATTGATATTTATCAATCTTTCTGCACAAATTCCAACGACCTCATTTGACTATCCTTATACAATGGCAGGTATACATTCTTATTTAAATTTTAATTCAAATGTCATCAACAAACCCATATATTTAAAATTTTTGAACGGTGGTGAAATAAGCCGTCAGGCGATAGATAATTCATTGGATCAATTAATCGGTCAAAACCGTGCAGGGTATGATTTTATTAATTTGATGTATTTTAAAGAATCAGTCGATTCAATGTTCGGTAAATACAATGGTAGCCGTTGGATAGGTGTTCGTACTTTTGACCATCTTGATATAGGATTTTCAGACGATTTATATAAATTATTATTTCTTGGTAATCAGCCGTTTAAAGGAAAAGAACTGAAATTGTCGCCTCTTTCGGTAACTCAATTGACGTTCAAAGAGCTAATTTTTGGTATCGAACAGGAAATTATCCGGAATGAACGTTTGGTCAAGCAAGGAATTTCTTTTTCGGTCATCAGCGGAAACAGATATTGGGATTTATGGTCTGATGACCTGTCCTTTTATACTTCTTCAACAGGCGACAGTTTGGTGTTAAAGGGTCGTATCATGCATTCGGAAAGCGATTCTCTTGCAAGGAAATATTTTTCTTTGAATGGATGGGGAATAGGTACCTCTTTTTTCACGGAGATTCCGTTGACCGATTGTGATATTATACGTATTGGGATGGATGGATTTGGTTATGTATTTTGGAATAAAAATTCATTAAATTATCAATGGGATTCTACTTTGACTTTTACGGGTTTTCATTTGGGCAAATTTAATTCGATTGAAGATTCTGTGAGCAATCAAATTCGTCAATATGAAGACAATGCCAAATTTTTGTCATCAAAAAACTTATTTGGTACTTTATTGCCGGCATTTTTTAATTTTTCATATAATCGTTACGTAGCACGTAATTTTGAAATTACTGCCGGATTACAGCTAAGGATAATGGCCAATTACAAACCGTTCATCTATTTAAGGCCTTCTTATTTTATCAAACAAGATTTTGTGGCACACTTCAATATCTCTCACGGAGGATATGGTGGATGGATTTTTGGAATAAACTTGGAGAAAAAATTTAAAAACAGATGGATTGTCACGTTGGGAAGCCAAAACCTACCCGGGATATTTTCTCCAAATGGATACGGATTTCACTATCAGGCCGGAATACGTTGGATGGTGGCCTCTAAAAATTAAAATCTTCCACTGATACCAACCATAAGCAATGGGCCACCGAGGGATAATTCAAAATTTAAACCTAAAGAAGGTATAACAAAATATCTCAATCCGAAGCCGGTTTTAAACGCAATATTAAAGATGGAATAATCGAGTGTGGTATTTTGATAATAATTTGAGGAATATTGAAAGGTGGAGAAATTATATCCCAAACCAATGAAACCGTAAGGATCAAAATCATCATCCGCATCGGTAAAATGAAAATTAAACCTACCAATCACACGGGGTCTTGATATTTCCAATTTTTCATATAACATTCCTCCCGGTGCTGAAGAATTGGGTTCAACATATTCCAGAATATTTGTCGCATAATACGCTTCTAACAATACCCCCACAACTTTATGTTTTCGGTATTCAAGACGAATGCCCATGGGGCCAAATGATTTATGAGTCAGTGAACCGTTGGAAGTTGAACTATTGATGGCACTTTCAAGTATACCTTTCCATAAATTGGGGAAACCGTAATAAACATCAGCATAAAATTTTGTGTAATAAAAATTATCTTCAGCATAATCGTTTTGCGATTTAATCCGGTTGGAAAAAAATAGCAAAAGAGCCAATGGAAACAATAATTTTCTTTTCATAGGAAAAAATTTTTTACAAATTTATTTTTTTCAATCAATAATTATACCTAAAATAAAAAACACGTGAAATTTCACGTGTTTTTTTATCCAAATAGGTTTGATGAAACTCAGTTTTGCAAAACTTCTTGGACTTTTTGAGCCGCTTCTTCCAGTTCTACAACCGAATGTACTTTTAATCCGGATTGTTCAATAAGTTTTTTTGCTTCTTCTGCGTTGGTTCCTTGCAATCTAACTATGATCGGAACAGGAATTTCTCCAATTTTTTTGTAAGCATCTATAATTCCCTGCGCCACTCTGTCGCATCTGACAATACCTCCAAAAATGTTAACCAAAATGGCTTTCACATTGGGATCTTTCAAAATAATTCTAAATCCTTTTTCTACTCTTTCGGCATTGGCTGTCCCTCCCACATCCAAAAAGTTTGCAGGTTCTCCACCGGATAATTTGATCATATCCATGGTAGCCATAGCAAGACCGGCTCCATTTACCATACATCCCACATTGCCATCAAGTTTAACATAATTCAATCCGGCTTCACCGGCTTCAACTTCAATGGGATCTTCTTCTTGAATATCTCTTAATTGTGCAAGATCGGGGTGTCTGAAAAGTGCATTTTCATCGAGGTTGACTTTTGCATCCACAGCAATAATTTTATCGTCGGATGTTTTTAACACAGGGTTGATTTCGAAAAGCGATGCATCAGATTCGATATATGCTCGATAAAGCGCTTGAACAAATTTGGTCATTTGTTTGAAAGCTTCACCACTAAGACCAAGGTTAAACGCAATTTTTCTTGCCTGAAAAGGCATGAGGCCTGTACCCGGATCAATTTCTTCTTTAAATATAAGATGAGGGGTTTTTTCGGCAACTTCTTCAATATCCATCCCTCCTTCGGTAGAATACATAATGATATTTTTTCCTGAAGTGCGGTTTAATAAAACACTCATATAAAACTCTTTGGGTTCGGATGGGCCGGGATAATATACATCTTGTGCAATTAAAACTTTCCTTACCAGTTTGCCTTCAGGACCGGTTTGAGGTGTGACCAAGGTCATACCTATGATTTTTCCGGCCAATTCTTTAACTTCATCTAACGATTTAGCCAATTTTATACCTCCCCCCTTGCCTCTTCCACCGGCATGCACCTGAGCTTTGACAACCCACCAGTTTGTACCGGTTTGTTCGCTTAATTTTTTGGCAGCTTCAACAGCTTCTTCAGGCGTATGGGCCAAAATTCCCTCTTGAATCCCAACACCATACTTTTTCAATAAATCTTTTGCTTGATATTCATGTATGTTCATATTCCTTAAATTTGCCCCAAAAGTAAATTTTTTCACGTCAAATGTCAAAATCATTTTTTCATTTTTTTCAAAAAATAGTTTTTTATACTATTGCAATAGGTAATGTTTTTTTGTTCAATTCGTGTTTGAGTGACAAGCCCGAACAACTCCCAAAACCACAGGTAATTTCAGGAGGAAAGGGAGTTTTTATCACTTGCGAGGGAAATTTCATGGCAGGCAATGCATCTTTAAGTTATTATGATAAAGAAAAGCGTATCGTAATTGAAGATATTTACCGGGATATAAACAACGAAGCAGTGGGAGATGTTTTGCAATCGATGGCTATGGATGCTTCTCAATTTTGGTTGATTGTCAATAATTCCGGAAAAGCCATAGCCATAGACAAACAGTCATTAAAAAAACAAGGAGAAATCACCGGTTTGACTTCACCCAGATATATGATTTTTTTGTCGAAAAATAAGGCCTACATCAGCGATTTATATCAAAACTCCATCTCGATAGTCAATCCTCTCTCATGGCAAAAAACCGGACAAATCGAATTGCCGGGTTGGAGTGAAGCCATGATTTATTCCAATGGATGGGTATATGTATGTAACTACTACCGGAGCTATTTGTATAAAATCGATCCTTTGAATGATCTAATAACCGACAGCATTCCTGTGTCTTATGGTGCCAATTCGATTGCCGAAGATTACAATGGTCGTTTATGGGTGGCCTGTTCCGGCAATAATCAAATTCCCGGTAAAATCTTTTGTATCAATCCATTCAATAAAAATGTGGAAAAAACACTTGTCTTCCCCGCGAATAAAAGACCTCATCACATTATGACGGATCCATCCGGCAAATTTGTATTTTATTTAAGTGAAGATTTGTGGAAAATGGCGGTTGATGACAACAATCTGCCGGCACAACCGTTTATTACTTCAGATGGAAGAAATTTTTACACTTTTTCCGTTGACCCTTACACAGATGAAATCTATTTAGGTGATGCAGGCAACTATGTGGAAAAAGGCAAGGTATTCCGTTATGACAAAACAGGATTGCCCATTGATACATTTCAGACCGGTGTAATTCCGGGAAATATTTATTTTGAATGAAAAAAATTAATGAATTAACTACCAATGTAAATGCCGGTGAGCACTTACCGGTCATGGAACACTTTTATACCATTCAAGGCGAAGGGTTTCATTCCGGCAAAGCAGCTTATTTTGTCAGATTGGGCGGATGCTCCGTAGGATGTCATTGGTGTGATGTCAAAGAAAGTTGGGATGCATCAAAGCATCCTACTATGGATGTTGAAAGTATAGTAGAACAAGTTGTGAAAACTCCGGCAAAAATTTTGGTCATAACCGGCGGCGAACCTCTTGAACATCCATTAGATAAGCTTACGTTGTTGGCAAAACAACACAAGTTGCAAACTCACCTGGAAACATCCGGGTCATCGCCATTGAGCGGTCAGTGGGATTGGATCTGTTTGTCACCTAAAAAATTCAAACCACCGCTTGATGAAGTGATTAAGGCAGCCAATGAACTAAAAATTGTCATTTATAACCATCACGATTTTAAATGGGCCGAACATTATGCCAATAAGGTCAAAAACGGTACAAAATTGTTTTTACAACCGGAATGGTCGGTCCGCGAAAAAGTGATGCCATTGATAGTGGCATATGTTTTGCAAAATCCTCAATGGCAAATTTGTTTACAAATTCATAAATATTTAAATATTCCATGAAAAAGAAACGATTTTTTACTTTATTGTTGTTATTATTATGTGCTTTCCCGCCAATTCTTGCACAACAATATTCAACCACCAACAAAAAGGCCATAGCGTTGTATGAAGAAGGCATTAAAGCATTTCAAATGAATGAATGGGAAAAAGCAGAAGTAAATTTTCTGATGGCGCTTAAAAAAGATCCTTCTATGGTAGAGCCGTATATTTATCTTGGCGATATGTATACTTTGAAAAGTGACAAAAAAAAATCTTTTGAATATTATAAAAAGGCATTATCGGTCAATCCGGATTTTTATCCTCCTTTGTATGTGTGGGTTGGAGAATTGTATGTCAACCATGGTTTGTATGATTCAGCCGAATATTTTCTCAATATATTTTTAAAAAATTACAAACAAAAGTATTCTTCTTTTGAGCAACAAGCAATGAAAGAATTGGCCAATTGTGCATTTGCTAGAAAAGCCATGCAAAATCCCGTACCATTTAATCCCATCAATCTGGGACCGGCCATCAACTCTCCGTTGAGCGAGTATTTTCCGGCCATTACAGCCGATAATACATATTTTCTTTTTACCCGAAGATTGATTGACAAAAATACTCCTACCGGATACAATGAAGATTTTTATGTGGCAAGAAAAAAACAAAATAATCCTGATGCTTCTTGGGAGAAAGCGGTAAATTTAGGTCCTCCGGTCAACTCATTCATGAATGAAGGCGCTCCGAGTCTGTCTGCCGACGGGCAATATTTGTTTTTTACTGCATGCGAAATTTATGGAGATTATGGCGAAGGTCGTAAAGGTTTTGGCAGTTGTGATATATTTTTTACACGCAATCTTGGTACCCGTTGGTCTCGTCCCGTCAACCTGGGCAGTAAAATAAATTCACCTCATTGGGAATCGCAACCTTCGTTTTCTGCCGACGGCAAAACACTTTATTTTGTCCGTGGTGTAAAAAACCGTGACGGAAGCAAACAACAAGACATATACTACAGCAGGTTGCTGGAAAATGGCACATGGACCGAAGCCAAACCTATTCCCGGTAAAGTAAACACCCCATTTACCGAAGAATCGGTTTATATTCATCCCGATGGTAAAACGCTTTATTTTTCTTCCAATGGTCATCCCGGCATGGGTGGAGTAGATATTTTCTATTCACGCTTGCAAGATGATGGCACATGGGGCGAACCGGTCAATCTTGGTTATCCTGTCAATACACACGCCGATGAAAACAGTGTGTTGGTCTCGTCTGACGGTAAACTTGCATTTTTTGCCAGCGACAGAAGTGGAGGACTGGGTGAACTCGATCTTTATGCTTTTGAAATGCCCGAGCATGCAAAACCATTACCGGTTTCGTATTTTAAAGGAAAAATTTTTGATGCAGACACAAAACGCCCACTAGAAGCAAGGTTTCAACTTATCGATCTGAAAGCCGATTCTGTGATCGCCGAATCATACTCCTATCCTGAAACCGGCGAGTTTTTGCTTGTACTGCCCTTAGGTAGGGAATATGCTTTGAATGTATCTAAGAAAGGATACATGTTTTATTCCGATCACTTTGAATTGATTGCAGGGCAAGATGGCAAACCCGTTGAAAAAGATGTACCCTTACAACCGATCAAACCCGGAAACACCATTATTCTCAAAAATATTTTTTACGAAACTGCTAAATTTGATTTAGAGGAAAAATCTCGTGTAGAATTAAACAAATTGGCAGAATTTTTAAAAGAGAACCCGCGGGTAAAAATTGAAATATCGGGCCATACTGACAATGTTGGTAAATACCGAGACAACTTGTTGTTGTCGGAACGAAGAGCCCAAAAAGTATATGAATATTTGATTCGCAATGGCATTGATGCCTCAAGGTTAAGTTTTAAGGGGTATGCCGATACGAAGCCCATTGCAACAAATGAAACTGAAGAAGGACGTGCTCTCAACCGGAGAACAGAAATTACCATATTGTCGGTTGATTAAGCATAAATTATGATGAAATCTTTGATTTTTTCATTTCTTTGTAAAATAAATTTTCGTTATGAATGAATGGGTTCTTTTGGCCGTATATGTCATAAGTTTGGGTGGCATTGGTATTTTGATTTACGTTTTGTTTCAAAATTTCTTTAATGACCAGGAAAAACGCTATCAACGTTCGATTCAAATCAAAAACTACGAAGTTATCACTCCATTAAGAATTCAGGCATACGAAAGAATGATATTGTTTTTGGAAAGAAACAGTATCGATCAATTGGTGATGCGATATCATCAACCCGGACTAACTGTCAGACAACTGCAACAATATATGGTCAAAGGCATGAATGCCGAATTTGAACATAATCTGACACAACAACTTTATTTGTCTTCTACAGTTTGGAAAGCTATCAAAACCTACAAGGACGAAACCATTGCACTAATCAATAACCTGGCCGAAAAAACCGGTCCTGAAAAACCTGCTCTTGATCTTGCCGGCAAACTTCTTGAACTTAATTTGGGTCAAAAGAAAAGTATGCATGAGATTGTGGTGGATGCCCTAAAAGAAGAGTTAAGGCAATTGTATTTTTAAAGCCGGTGAGTCAATTCATTATGCCTACCGGAAAAATTTTAATCTAATTTTTACCATTTATAATTTTATTAATCAAAAAATGGAATTCTCCGTGAATAATAACGTTTCTAAACAAGTCAATTACATTAAATCTTTTGATTTGATATGCAAATTCTTTTTCTAATGTGTAATTTTACGGCAAAATATTTTTATCATTTATAATGCAAGAAATTATTTTGATCATATTGTTGGTTTTGTCTGTAATCTACCTCGGTAATTATTTTCTGAAAAAGAGTAAGAAAAATTCTTGTGAAAAATGTGATTTTAATTAAGCCAAAGTAAAATGTCCGGGTATTGGAATCAATGGTTAAGTTTGAATAAACGGAATTTTATTCGTTTGTTTTTTTTGTTGACCATTTTTCTTTATTGCCGTGTCGTTTTTATGATATTTAATCCTCCGGTTGCTTCTGTCGTTGAGATGCTTAGAATTTGGTTAGGTGGTATCAGGTTTGATTTATCTGCTTTGATGATGGTTTTTGGGATATACTTTTTATTGGTTCACATACCTGTCAAAAAAATGTGGTTTATCCGGTTTACATTATCTTTGGCTTTAATAGGTATAGTATTTGTATTGATAAGCAATTTGTTGGATGTGGCCTGGTATGAGTTTACCCACAAACGCACATCAAAAAGCTCTTTATCCATTATTGCGGCCAACAAAAATATGGGCGATCAAATGATGGTTTATTTCAAGGATTATTGGGCGATCATTGTATTGCTGATAGTTTCTCTATATTATTTCAGTAAAAAGTTGACCGGATTGGAATTAAATTGGCAAAAATATGATCCGGTTAAAAGTAAAGTAAAATTATTGAATTTATTATTTTGGATACCACTCAGCATCATTATTTTGAGAGGAGGCATACAACTGAAGCCGATATCCTCGGCAAATGCGGCCATATATGCAAGACCGCAATTGACGGTATATGTATTAAACACTCCGTTTGTTTTGTTGAAATCATTGTTTGAGCCCGAAATATTTTTACCCGGGGATGTGAAAAATTTAGACGAGGCCGAAAGATTTTTTCATCCCATATCAGTTTTTAGCAATAATCAACCCCGTCAGAAAAACATTGTTTTCTTTATATTGGAAAGCTTTTCCAAAGAATACATTGGTTTTTTCAACAAAGAATCCAAATATACGCCATTTCTCGATAGCTTGATCAGACACAGCATCGTATTTGACAATTTTTATGCCAACAGTTTGCATTCTCTTGACGGAGTGACGACTCTATTGACCGGCATTCCGCCATGGCTTGATGATTCATATGTTACTTCACCATTTTCTGTAAATAAAATTAATAGTTTGGTTGCGTCTGCACGTAAAAACGGATATAGCAGTATGTTTTTTCATGGTGCAAAAAACGGTAGTATGAGCTTTGATTTGCTCGCTCAAATTGTTGGATTTGATAATGCTTATTTTATGAATGAATACCCTGAAAAATCACATTACGACGGCACCTGGGGTATATATGACCATTATTTCTTGGATTTTATGCTGGATAAAATAACGAAACAAAAAGAACCTTTTCTTTGTGTATTTTTCAGTTTGTCATCGCATCATCCTTTTAAGATTCCTCAAGAATTAGAAAAAAAATTTCCCGAAGGACAAATCCCTATTTTGAAAACAATTGCATATACCGATTGGTCGATTCGGAAATTTTTTGAAAAATACAAACAACATCCAAAGTTTAAAAACACTTTATTTGTGTTTACGGCCGATCATACTTCGGTAGCCATGCACGATATATATGAAACACCCACCGGAATCTATTCTGTGCCATTTTTTATTTATGATCCTGAAACAGATCACTTTGAAAAGATTGATACCTTAATGCAACAATCCGATGTTTATCCTTCATTGGTCGATTATATGGGTTGGCAAGATACATTGCTTGCTTGGGGGAAAAGTTATCGTGATTCTACGATAAAACAACGTTTTTTTATGGCATATAAAAATCAAACATTTTTGTTGTATGATGGAAAATATTATTTTTACCAATCAAAAGACAGTCCTGTGGGGCTTTATCAATCAAACGACATACATTTGAAACACAATCTATTAGATACTCGTGAAGATTTGGTAAAAAAATACCATTCAATGGCAAGTGCATTGATTTATTCATTCAATTACCGGGTTTTATACAATCAAATGACTCCTGCTAAGTGAATAAAGAAAAAAAAATATGGATTCTTTTTAATCCCCGTTCGGGAAATAGATTCACAACCTCCCGAATTTTAAAAAAAATTAAACACTTTACGAGTACAAAAAAGAATGATCGTTTCAAGTTATTTATTCTCGAAGACCAAACGACAACACAGGATTTGATCAAATTAGCCCGTTCATCCGGAATCAAAAAGTTGTTGGTCTGTGGTGGTGACGGAACAGTCAGATCCGTTGCCGGAGAAATTTTGCACAGTGATATGGCAATGTGTATTTTTCCTATAGGATCGGGTAATGGAGTGGCAAAAGAAATTGGAACGACCGACAATATTCTGTATTTGCTCAATCATTTTGACGAAGGTGAATGGCTGACTGTTGATGCCGGGTGGTGCAACAATCAAATATTTCTGTCAACCTGTGGTCTTGGATTCGATGCATTGGTTGCCGACACTTTTGATCGTTTACCTATTAGAGGCATACCCGGATATGTTTGGTCAGTTTCACGGATGATGCCAAGAATTGAAAATTATGAATTTTGGGTCTATTTTAATGGTGTCAAATTAAAAAAATATGGCCTTTTTCTTACCATTGCCAATTTCAATCATTTTGGCAACGGTTTTTATATTTCCAAAGATGCTTTGCCGGATGACGGTTTTTTAAACCTGGTCAATATTAAATACCTGCCTTTTTATCAATGGTATAAACTTTTCCGCATTATGCAAAACAGACAATTTGAACTTTTGCAAGACAATTACAGTGAGTTAAAAATCAAGGAAGTAGAAATAAAGAGTCAGTTTGATTTTGTTCATTTAGACGGAGAACCTTATCATACCGGCAAAGAAATACAAATTAAAGTAATTCCGAAATGTTTAAATCTATGGGTCGTAAGAAAAAAAAGCAAATAGAAGACGAAAACGACGGTTTGGTTTATTCCACATCCTCCGGTTGGTTTTCTTATGAAGAGGAAGAAGATGAAGAAAATCTTGAGGATATACCGCCACAGGAACAAACATTGGTCGTTAAACTCGAAAAAAATCACAGAGGAGGAAAAACTGTAGTGATTGTGTCCGGATTTATGGGTAGTACTTCAAAATTAAACGAATTGGCTGCGTATATCAAAAAGAAATGTTCTACCGGAGGCAGCGTGAAAGACGGAGATATCATTATTCAAGGGGATAAAAGGGATGTAGTGATAAAGATTCTTCAAGATTTGGGATACAAAACGAAAAGATCGGGTGCCTGAAGATGAAACGCAAGGTTTTGTTCATTCAAACCGCTTTTATTGGAGATGCCATTCTCATTTCATCTGCTCTGGAAACCTGGCATAAGCATTTCCCTGATGATAATATCTACCTTTTGGTGAAAAAAGGCAATGAAACTGTTTATGATAACCATCCTTTTTTAAAGGAAGTTTGGACGTTTGATAAAAATCGTAAATGGAAGGATTTGCTTTCATTCATGAAATTAATCAGAGGGCATTCCTTTGATTTGGTATTTAACTTTCATCGTTTTTTTACTTCGGGTTTGTTGGCAGTATTGTCCGGGGCTAAGCAAGTGACAGGTTTTGATAAAAATCCTTTATCCTTTTTATACACCCATAGAATCAGACATTCGTTATCGTCCGGAATACATGAGATTGAAAGAAATCACCGTTTGCTGCAAGTGTTTATAGAAGGACCTCCTGAAAAACCAAAAATTTATCCGTCCCTTCTCGATGAGGAAGTAGTAAGTGAATATAAACATCGCAAACCATATGTGACCATTGCACCGGGGTCGGTTTGGGAAACCAAAAAGCTGCCTGAGGAAAAATGGTTGAAACTTTTACAATGCATTCCCGGTCACATTTTTATCTATTTTATTGGTTCTAAATCCGAAATAAATCTTGCTGATGTATTGATCAAAAAATCAAAGAAGCAGAATGCGAAAAATTTGTGCGGGCAGTTGTCCTTATTACAATCAGCTGCTTTGATGCAATCGGCAGTGATGAATTATGTTAATGACTCTGCGCCTTTGCATTTGGCAAGTGCTGTAAATGCTCCTGTTACGGCATTTTATTGCTCTACTGTACCGGAATTTGGTTTTTATCCTTTATCGGACAAATCTATTGTAAAACAAACGAAAGAGAAGCTTTCCTGTAGGCCATGTGGATTGCATGGACGGAAACATTGTCCGGAAGGTCATTTTCTGTGCGGAAAAAATATTATGATTGATTGTGGTGAGATTTTAGATGAGTTAGGCGAATAGAGTAAGTAATTTTTCAATGCTCCCCGTGGTAAGTGTATTTTTAAATATCGGGGATTTGAAAACCTCACCCCGCCCTTGCGGGCTCCCCTCTCCTTTGTAAGGAGAAGGGTTTGGGGAGAGGTTGTTTTCACCTCTCAATTAATAAAATTCTTGCCTACGAGCATTTTGTGTTTCTATAATTCGTAATTGCTCCAAAATGTAATTACCGGGGATTTGAAACCTCACCCCGCCCTTGCGGGCGCCCCTCTCCTTGTGAAGGAGAGGGGTTGGGGAGAGGTCTTGACCTTCCCTCACTTCTACACAATTCTTTAAATCATAGTTTTTACGTCGTTTTGCGTTTCCATTGAACATATAAGAATTGTGAATTTGTATCAGACATAATACTAGAAAAGCGAAACAGAAATCAAAAAACTGTAAAAATTTTGAATAAAAGATAGAGAAAAATGTAGTAGATGGAATAGAAATAGAAACATGTTATTTTCTCTGTGTTTCTCCGTGCTCTCCGCGGTGAATTTATTTTTCTAAACCACTGAAAACACATAGAGGCACAGAGTCAAGTAGTATTCTATTTTGTTTTATTCAAGGTAATTTATGTTAATTCGTTACGAATCATCAAATCAAAAAATTCGGACGGTTCCAATCCTGCAGCTTTCAATTGTTGAGGAATTATACTCTGAGGTGATAAACCCGGTACTGTATTTACTTCAAGGACATAAGGAATGTTATCGGTTGTCAAAATCATGTCTATCCTGGCAAAACTTTTCAATTTGAGAATTTTGAACACTCTCACGGCAGTATTTTGCAAAACTTCCAATTGATGTTGTGATATATTAGCCGGAGTTATTTCATCTGATTGATTAAGATATTTTGCAGCAAAATCAAAAAATTCGTTATGTGAAACAATCTCGGTAACAGGTAATGGTATAATTTTGCTTTGATGTAAGTATACTCCACAAGAAAATTCTCTACCAAGAATTCCTTGCTCCACCACAACTTCGTTGCCATGCTGAAAAGCTACTGAAACAGCTTCCGTCAGTTCGTTAAAATTTTTCACTTTGCTTACTCCTAAGCTGCTTCCCGACTGATTGGGTTTGACAAATAAAGGCAACTGAAATTTTCCAATAATTTCTTCCGTTTGAATTATCTCGCCCTTACGAACGATAAGAGATGGAGGGCAGGCAATACCATGATATTTCAATACACTATTGGTAAGATATTTATCCATGGTTAAAGCAGCAGGAAGAGAAGACGGACCGGTGAAAGGAATATTCAGCATTTCAAAATATGCAGGCAACTTACCATCTTCAGCAGGGCTTCCATGCAAGGCATTAAATACAATATCAAATTTCAACTTTTTTCCGTTTATGTCGACGCTGAAATCATTTTTATCTACAGCATATTTTTGCTGATCAATGATGCATGACCATTGCTTTGTATCAATATCTATGAGATAACACTCATAAGATTCTCTCAAACATTCATAAACAAATGCAGCACTTTTTTCGGAAATCTGTCTTTCCCCTGAAAATCCCCCAAAAATTATTGCTACCTTTAACATATTTCATTCACCGTTGTATGGTTCATAATAAGAAAGAGCAGTAGGCATAAACTCTTCCAGGTCTTTTATTCTTTTTTCATGACTTGGGTGAGTACTCAAAAATTGGGGAATATTAGGTCCTCCGGATGATGACATTCTTTTCCAGAACGAAATGGCAGCTTCAGGGTTATATCCTGCCTTGGCTGCAAATATCAATCCTAACTTATCGGCTTCGGTTTCGTGTTTTCTTGAATATGCCAACACACCCAATTGGGCAGACACTCCATAGGCGGCTAAAAACAAATTTCTTACTTCCTCAGGTTTTTCTTTCATCGCCACCGAAAGTGACATACCTCCTAATAATACCGCAAGTTGCTGGCTCATTCTTTCACTGCCGTGGCGGGCAACGGCATGGGCAATTTCGTGTCCCATCACAACAGCCAGTTCATCTTCTGTCTCTGTATAGGGTAAAATGCCTGTATATACTACCACTTTCCCACCAGGCATACACCATGCATTTGCCACATTTTGATCAACAACATTGAATTCCCATTGAAAAGTTTTTAAGCGTTTTTGATATCCTTCTGCTTTTAATAAATTTTCGCAAGCATGGGCAATCCGGTTGCCAATTTTTCTTACCAATTTTACTTCATTGCGATTGTCAGGCAATTTGGGATTTTGACTGAGAAAAGCATTATAATTTTCCAAACTAAGTGCCAGCATCATTGATTCGGGCAATAGCCTGAATTGCTTTCTTCCTATAATTGGCACTTTTGAACATCCCCAAAATAAGATGATGCCTATCACTAAAATTGCTGCTTTATGCAACAGCGTGTTATTTAATTTCTTCGCCCTTTTCATTGTATTTTGCTATTCTTGAATTGGTTAGTCCCAATTGAATCATTTCTTCCTGTTTTTTAATTGCCTGCTCAAAAGTAGCAAATTTTCCTACAGTATACACTGTTGTGGTGCCTCTTGTATATGATTCGATATCATCCAACTGAAGATAAATTTCAGCCACATCATTAGGCACTTCTTCATCAAACTCTCCTATGATTACCTTATAAACGATTTTTTGGGCAGAAACATTATTTGTGGTTGTGTTAACATTTGGCTTAGTTTCAGGCGAATTATTGTTGACGGCCGCTTGAGACGAAGGATTGTTGCCGGTCTCTTCGATCAAAGATTCGCGTCCATTTTTGGATTCAACCACCTTTACATAACTCCAACCTTCCGACAATGCTCTGGCTTTCAATGATTTTGCTTCAGTCAAATTATTTGCCGTAGAATAAATATAGCGTATTTTGCCGTCTTTTTCAACAGCAGCAATTTTCGTTGATGATTGTGATACTTTTTGCGAAAAATCTCCGGGAACATTGTTGGCAAATTCACCGATAATTATCAAGTAATTTGATTGTACTTCCGGTTGAACATTTGGTTGAGGTATCATCGAATTACTTGCCGATGATGCCATTGCTTCTTCCAATGTGATTTTTTTGCCATTTTTGTATGCAGTGATAAATGCATCCGTTATGCCTTTTTCTTTCATTTTGTTTTTTAAAGGTTGGGCATCATTGGGGGATGAAAATTTACCTACAAAATAACGGTATAGACCTGATGAAGTGGTTTCACTGTAAACTATCTCGTCTATTCCATACAATTCTTTAAGATTTACAGGCTTTGAAAACACGCCAATTTGAACCGTGAAAAAGATACCTTTTTCGGAAGCTATGTCATAAGCAAATTTATCGGTTTGATAATTAGCTTGTACTCCGTTATTTTGTTGATTGTTATTCGATTGATTGTTCTGAATACCGGGATTGTTTTCGCTTCCTGAAGGTGAATTAGAAGAAACCGGATTGGTATTGCTTTGATTTTTATTGATTTGAGAACGGGGAATATTTGCCATTATTTCTTCTTCAGCATTTTTGCCTATCATTGCCATGGCCTGACGGTAAGAAATTCTTTTTCCGTCTAAATATGCCACAACAAAAGCATCATCATATCCCAATTTTCTAATTTGATTTCTTGCATTCACCGCTTCGTCATAATTGACAAACAAACCTGCAAGATAGCGATTTAGACCGGAAGGCGATGGCTCTTTCCATATTGGTGCAAAGCCCTTGAACAATGTTTGAGGAATTGGATTGCGGAAAGCTCCTACTTGCACAGTAAATACCAGCCCTTGTGGCATGCGGGTATTTTCGGGTATTGGGCGGCGTTCATCATATGCCGATGTGTTTTCAGGTATTTTGGCGAAAATATCTTTGGTGAGGTTGGCAGGCACGACAAACTCTTCCAAGAAAATGGTTATTTCATTATTGTTCCTTAAAACTTTGATTCCTTGCCCTGTTGTTATGTTTGATGAATTAGTCGTCGTTTTGTTGATTGGTTGCGTTTCATTGCTCGAAGCGGTTGATGAAGTGGAAGACATATTATTTTCTGCAGTCAATTGGTTTTCAAGGTTGTCAACTGATTGACGATTATCATTATTCGATTTCTGTTTGTCTGAATTATCACGAGTTGAATCTGTAAATTGATCGGTATTATTGCCGGCAGGTTGGGTTGTAGGATTTACGATGTTATTATTTTGAGATAAATTATTGTTTGCCAAGGATTTTTGTTGATTTAGAAATTCAGGATTTAAAGCAAGTTGTTTATCCAAATAATCGTATTGTTTGCGCTTGTTTTCAGGTAATTGCGATGCAAGAAGGTTAAAAGCATTTTCTTGATTAACAGCTTCTTGATAGTATTCATTCGCTTTTGACATTTTTTCCAATGATTGACGCCGTTTTTCTTCTGCAGCCCTATCCAATGTATTGGCTTTTTCCAACAATTGCAGTTTTTCTTCAACATTATTTGTATTTAGTGCTTGTTGACGAAATTCATTGGCTTGCTCTTGAAGTTGATCGGCTTCTTGTGCCAAATTTTCAGCAAATTCATATTCAATTAATGCTTCTTTAATCAATCTTCTTTTTTCATTTTTCAAATTGTGCCATTGGGCAAAATCGGGTTCACTTGCCAAACGGTTCCAATCTGTTTGATTGACAGATGAATCCTGATCAGGTATAGCATTTTCATTTTTATAAATTAACTCGGCTTCTTGAACGGCATTTGAAAATTCTTTTCGTGACAATTCCCACATTTCAATGACTTCTGCACTTTTGGCTATTCTTTGTTTTATTTCGGATTTGACATTTTCCAATGAATCAATCTTTTGACCAATGTTCACTTTTTCTTTTTTCTTGCGGGTATTATTCAATTGTTCCCTGAGCAAGGCTATTTCATTGTCCAACAACTTTTCTTCTTGTTCATAGAGGGAAATTGCTTCTTTGATGGTTTGAGAAGATTTAAATAATGACTCACTTTGGCTTGTTTCAGCTTGATTTTCTGATTGTAGAGACCTATTCAGATCTGTTTCGCTTTGATTTTTTGATTGTATAATCTCACTCCCGCTATTTTCTGCTATTTCATTGCCGGTTGATATTGTGCTATTATTTGTATCAGTTGCGGACAGAATTTGAGTAGTATTATTCACCGGTGAAACGGCTTTATTTTGATTACTTTGAATATTTGAAGGATTGTTTTGGGAAGTTTCGGTTGTTTCAGTGTTGTTCAATTGTGCGATAGAATTTTTCGGATTTTCATTAACGGAAATGTTTTGAGTGCCTGCGTTTTCTTCATCTGGTTGATTGGATTGTGCAACTTCCTTGGGAATTTCTATATTATTTTTCAATGAAATCTCATCAAAGACTGCGTTTGCTAACTGTAAGCGCCCAATAGCCAAAATTTCGTTTTCATATGCCTCTTGCATCAACTGTTGTTTTTCGAAAGTATTGGAAGAATTTTGGGCTTTTTTTCGCAATTCAGATGCTTTTTGATAGTATATCTCCGCTTCATCGACCAAAAGAGAAGGTCTTGCCACTTCATCGGCATCGGCAAGGTTTTGCAGAATTATGTCTTTTTGCCTTGCCATGTTCAATAAATTTTGATATTCAGTACGATTGGCCAAAGCATATTTTTGGGCAATTTCTAAGATTTTTGCATCATTTTCGCTTTCTATGGCTTCTGCTTGTTGGATAAGTTGTTCTTTTTTTGCCCGATCTTTTTCGGAAAATGCCTGAATTCTAAGATTATCAGCTTGTTTGTATGAATCTGTCAATAAAATTTTTTCTTTTCTGGCTTCGAGAATGGTTTTTGCAGCAAGAGGATTTTCATATTTCATTTCATTAAAAAACTTCATTTTCAGGTTTTGGTCTTCAATTGATTTTGATTCTTGGGGTGTTTTTATCCAATTTTGTATGCTAGTTAGTTGTTGTTCATTCTCTTTAATTTTTTGGGTGAAATTTAAGTTTTGATTATTCAACGAGGTATCATTGTTTACAACCTCTGCATTTTTATCCTGTGTGGTCGTAAGGTTTTCCTGAGTATTCTGCGTTTCGGCCAATATGGTACTTTGCTGTTGCTCCAATGAATTTAATTTTTCGTCAAGAGATTTTTGAAATTCTTGTAACTGTAAAATCTGTTGTCCTAATTTATCTTTTATTCCGACATTCTCTTCATCAGCCCAGGCCATTTTTATTTCTAACTCTTTTTCTTTAATGGACTCTTTTTCTTCTGTAAGAATTTTAATTTTTTGTTCTATTTTTTCTTGATCTGTAAGAGAAGTGTTCCGGTCTATATCGGTTGTAAGATTATTTATTCTTTCTCCGGATTGCCGAATGATATTGTTAGCATCGAAATCATCAGGAATTTGATATTCGCCAGTATTTCCCGAATTGTTTTGCGCAACGGCATCTGTTTGATTTGCCGAAAGTAAAGAATCTTTTAAATTTCTAATTTGTTTGATTTGTTTCTCGTGATTTGCAATCAATTGAGTCAATTGTTGTTTCTGTTGTTCATCTTTTATTTTAGGCAATAAAGAAGATAATTCAAGATATTGCTTGTTGATCTTTTCTTCTAAAGAAGACAAAGTTTCTTCATCGGCATTTTGCGACATCAACTCTTGTAATTCAACTTCCCATTGATCGTTGTTTTGGACATATGCTTGCAATTGATCTTGGGAAATTTGATTAGATGTATTTGTTTGACCGGATGAATTTTCGTTTTGAGATATTGCTTGATCTATGTAATTACCGGCCAATCCTTGGTTTTCCAATTTTGATACTTCTACAGAGAGGTTGTTCAGATCGTCATTTTTGGGCGGAGAATTGTTTACGGGAATAGAAGAAAGCTCATTTTTGGCCTGATCGAAAAACATTTTTTCATTTTCGGCAGCAAGAAATTGACGGTTAACTTCTTCAAATTTTTTTTGCTGCTGTTCCAATTGAAATGCAATATCCTCTTTGTCGAGTTTAAGAGCATCCAATTGCTGTTGTAAAGATTCTTTATCTTTTTTCTTTTTTGCTTGAGATAATTGTTGTTCTAAATTAGCAATTTGATTATCGATTTGCTTTAATGAAGCATTTAAATCATTCATTTTTTTCAATTCGACATCTCTTTGATTTCTTAACTCTTCAGACCTTTTTTGCAAATGTTCGGCTTCTGCAAGATAGGTATCGGCCCGTCCGGCAAGTTCATTAAATTTTTCTTCGGCTTCTTTGAGTTTTTGATAAGCAATTTTAGGATTGTTCTTAGAAAGATTGAGATTTACATCATTTACAAGCAATTGAATATCTGTTTGAGAAGAATATAAATCCTGCAAATCACTGTTTAGCATATCGGCCATTTTTTTGGCGGCCAAAGCAATATTGGCAGCTTCTTTTGCTTTCTTTTCAAATTCTGACGATTGTTTCAATAAAGTTTGTTTTTCGTCGGGTGCTGCAGTTGCCGCAAGTTTATTCAGTTCATCGGCTTTTTTCTTATATTCTTTTGCTTGTTGAAGTTTCCCGTTTGACAGATTGTAGGATGCCGTGAGTTGTTTTTGTAAATCGGCAATTTTCTCATTTAGACGACGGATGAGAATATCTGATTGT
Source organism: Vicingaceae bacterium (assembly GCA_026003395.1). Taxonomy (NCBI): domain Bacteria; kingdom Pseudomonadati; phylum Bacteroidota; class Flavobacteriia; order Flavobacteriales; family Vicingaceae; species Vicingaceae bacterium. The sequence goes on along the minus strand of BPHE01000014.1, from coordinate 46,772 downwards.
TTTTTAATCTCAGCACTTGGGGGAATGTCATTACCGGAGAGCTCGTCTGCTTTTTTAGTTTCAAGTTCCCTGCGGGTTTTTTCCAGAATCTCTGCTTCTGTTGCCGTGATGTCAAGTTGTGCTTTTTTCTTAATAAGAGCCTCCACCAATTCCGGATCACTCATAGAAAATGGAACTTCTTTGTCAAACAAATTTTTAATAACCAGCTTTTCGTTTTCGCCGGAACCGACCAAATAAATTTCTTGAGCCAGGGCAGTAACTTTTGTTTGTCGTGGCACATTGACATTGCCTGTGTGAATCGGGGCATCATCTGTGGTTTCGACAATAAACTTATATTGTCCTCCTTTTCCCGGCAAAACAATCATGTATTGGCCATTTTCTGCATTGACATTATATTTACCCCACATTTCCCCCGTACGTGCATCAACCACAGTGATTATAGCCGATTTGTTGGGATTCTGTTCGGGAATGAACTTACCTTTAATTATGACATATTCTGCCGGTTTTGGCAATACACTCACTCGATAAACAGTAATCTCCCCTGCTTTTGCATTTCTGGAAGATGCAAAAAAAGCAAGCTTACCTTCCATATCGGTCACATACATAATGTCATCATCCGGGGAAGAGATGGCGAAATCAAGATTTTCGGGTTTGCTCCAACGACCTGTGTTGGGGTCATAAACGGTTTTAAACACATCATAGCCACCCATGCTATTATGTCCCTTTGAACAAAAATAGAGCGTTTTACCATCGGGATGCATAAAAGGGAAATCTTCATCATCCGGTGTGTTAATTGGTGCGCCAAGGTTGAAAGGTTTCCCCCATTTGCCATCGGGCAAACGCGATACCCTGTATATATCTTTTCCATTTTTTCCGTCATCGCCATAACTGGCAAAATATACTTCATCTTTAGTATTGGCCGGAAGATACATTACTGAGATTTCATTTTTCTTCTTATCCAATTTTGATTTAAATTCATCAGGAACTACCACCAGTTTTCCGCCTAAATCAGATACGTCATAAGATCTGAAAAACTCGTCCCGTTTGACATTCTTTTTAAAAACCACATCAAATTCCTTGATATTGGCAAGCAATTGCATGCCGTTTTCACATCTTTCAATCTCCCGGGAAGGAATAAATTCTTGAATATGTTTTTTTTCACCTTTTTCAATAAATTGCTTGTAATATTTAATGGCATCCGGAAAATAATAATTCAGATGAAGCGCTTTGGCATAATAATAATACGCCAAAGGTTCAACATTGGGTTTTGATATGGCAAACTTTAGATATTTTAATGGTTTTTCTTTGTCATCACCGGCAAATAACAAACATGCACCATATTTAAAATTATAATTTGGATTTTGCGGATGCAAACTTGCCAACTGAGCAAACAATGGTAATGCCTCAACATAATTACGTTCTTCAAAAAGTTTTTCTGCGTTTTTGGCAAGATCTGCCTCAGATTTATAATCTTGGGATATTGCATCAAGAAACAAAAAAATACTGACAAATACAACAAAAAACGAACGAAATACTGAGTTATATTTCAAGAAAACATTGCACATTTCAAGAAGTAACAATCATTTCTTCATCCTCAACTTCTTCATTTGAATGGCTAAAAATCTTATTTTCAGAGCCATCAAGCAAACGTTGAATATTTTTTTGGTGGGTAATCAACACAACAATTGGCACAATTAAAGAAAAAACACTTAAAGGTTTGTTTTGGGCATGTTCAATTAAAATAACATATACCGGGAAGGAAAAAGATGCCAGTATCGATCCCAGGGAAACATACCTTGTAATCAAAACCGTGATTATAAAAATTACCACTCCTATCAAAACAACATTTGGGTGAATCGTAATCATAATTCCTAAAAGAGTGGCAATGCCTTTACCTCCTTTAAATCCTGCAAATACAGGGAAAATATGGCCGGCCACTGCCAAAGATCCATACAAAATCATATGAAGCATAAATTCAGAAGAACCGGAAATCAGATCAGGATGAAGATAAGCAAGACGAGCCGCAAACAATCCTTTAATGACATCTACAAACAAAACTGCCAATGCGGCTTTCTTGCCCAACACTCTTAATGTATTGGTAGCCCCGGCATTGCCACTTCCGAAGTTTCTCACATCGATGTTATAAAAGATTTTCCCGATCCATACGGCTGATGGAATAGATCCCAACACATAAGCCCAAACAGGTAAAATTATATCCCACATACTCATACTTACAAATATTTTAGCGAAAATATAAAATTAATTAAAAAAATGGGTTATTCTTCAATACCTTTAAGGAAATCGTTTAATTTTCTTTTATTTGAAAGCATATATTGATAGGGCATCTGTCCTTTTTCGGCACTTAATTTCCGTTTATCCGGCTTTACTTCCATAATGATGGAATTAAATGTTTCGGAAGATGAATATACTTGCATCAATCCTCTTGTATAAGTAAAGAAATACCAATTGTTTTGATCCAACTCCAAATAAATACTGATAACATCACCGGATTTTTTCTTTTTAATTTGGATTTTACCATCAACCATTTTGTTAATTTGATCTTTATAAATATTTCCAATTCCTATTTTCCCAATAGAGACATATGATTGGGTAACATCATCCCATTTCATTTTGACATCTGTAAGCACAAGAGTTTTGTTTAATTCAGAAGGAACCTTCTTGAACATACCGTTCAAATTAATTTGAGCAATCAAATTATCGGCTTCATTTTTTGGCAGCAATTCGCGCAAAGCTTTTTCATATACGGGACGGGTATAATCCACCGGATCAAGCGAAGTTTTTTCATTAATTCTTTTGGCCATATCTTCCATTGCTTTTTCTTCTATATAAAAGTTAATAATCATCATCATTTCGGACACCATGGTTTTGTCCACAGTGTTGTAAATAATATTTCCGGCAGTAATTAACTCAACCTTGCCAAGATCTGCACCCAGGTTAATTTTTCCTTCGGAATACAATTTACAATGTTCTGTTTTTAATGCCACATAATTACCCGGAAACGACATTTCATTTAATTTCAATTTATTAGCCACTCTGTATTCTTTACTTTCTTTGTCAAACATCAAAAAACCTCCGGCAGGGATTATGGCTTGATCTTTTCTTGAATAAACAGGAGAGATAAATGCAGGATAATTTCCTAATGTATCTTTGTTGTAGAAGATGCCTATGCCCAAGTCATTTCCTTCTTCACCTACCACTATACTGTCAACCGGAATCAATATGTTTGAAGGGTCGATAGAAGCAGTAAATTCAAACCAATGAATAGGAAGCTTATCGCATTCATGCTTTATTTTTGAATATCCTTTAAATGTCAAAAATTCTTGATTTGATTTAAGCATTACTCTTCCATGAAATGCAAATTGTGGACTTAAAGTAAAGTTTTCTTCCTTGGGCACCGACCCGGTAGCATAAGTCATACCTGTTGTATCCACCCCGATATTTTCCAGATAAATGGGAGTTTTATTGTTAAGTTCATCCACGTAGTCAATGTAACCACTGCCGGAAAACTTACGTTTTCCATAAATATTCACATTTGCTTTGTAAATCTTATGATATTGAGTGATATAACTTGCCACAATTTTGGCATTCTCGAGCATACGCATTTTGGCATTTTTTTCTATAACCACCTTACCACTGTCAGGATAAATCATCACATCGGCAACCTGGAAAAACCTTACTCCATCCGCATAAATAATGTGTTTTTTCAGATCATAACGTGCTTTGGGTGCAAAAAAGCTTAAAGAATCCTGATCGGGATGAATTGAAATAAATTGAGAACCCTCCAATTTAACTCCCGTTGCATCATCAGCCGATTGCTTACTGGATGAAAGCTCTATGTCATCATTATCCATATACCATTTAAACTCTTCCATGTAACATATGTATTGGTTTTGAGGAAATTCGATAAACGATCCGCCCCCGTTTGATTTAAAGTGTCCATAGCGTTCTTTAAATGTCACATAGGCATTGACATTGGTAGTTTTGAAGGCAAGAAGCGACGAAGAAATATCGTCTTTCAAACGAAAGTCGGCAGTATCAGACAAAAATTCTTCATATTTGAACAAAATGTTTTTTGATTCCAATTCAGCTTTTTCAAAACTATAAAGTCCGCTTCCGGTAAGTTTTTGGGGTGTTAAGTCGAGATATCCCTTCATATAAGATTTGTTGTCATACATTGCCAGAGGTTGCTGCAGTGCGGTAATTTTCATATCCTCTTTCTTAGGATACCATTGTACCAACACATTTTCTCCTTTGGCCGAAGGATATTCCACAGGTTCTTTTTGAGGTTTAATTTCATAAGACAAAGCCATTGTGTTCATTGAATCAGGAAAAAAGTTGAATTGATTGGAAAGAGTGGTGGAAGTAAGATATTCCAATTTCCCGTCTCCTCTCAAACCTTCATTACTCAACATAATTTTATTGTAAAATTCTCCTTTGCCTGCATAAACCGGATATCCTCCATCAGGGATTTTATGCTCAAATCCAAGCGAATAGTCCGGTTGCAAACGTAATGTTTCTTCAATGTCGGGAAAAATTCCGGCCGATGCAAAAATCCCATCGAACTTAATGGCTTCATTCGGCATGATATCTATACTATCCATCGTAAAAGGATAGATTTTAAAATAAAAATTTTCCCTTTTATACACACCTTTGTATTTACTTTTTTGATCGTAAAACACATAGGATTCCTGATCGGTGGTGATTATAGGATATCTGGGGACACTCTTACGACCGGATTTATTCATCGGATGATCGATCATCAATTCCCCATGGATTTTTTCAATGGTAGTTCTCACCGGTATATACTCCTGGCGGCCCTGACGGTCAAAATTGCCTGTCCATGCCCATAAAATCAAGGAATCTACATTTTTCAAATCTACTTTGAAATCTTTATAGTTAAAATAAAATTCCTTTCCATATAAATCCATTTTGCCGGATCTTAGTCTGCCGCCAAACACAAAATCCCGGTTTTTTTTCAGTACCAATGTTTGATTGGCCGGAAACACCACTGTTTTTTGAGAATCACTCAACAATATGGGACTTAAACCATTTAAAGTCAAATCATAGCTCGTTAAACTTAGAATGCCGTTGTTTTCCACACCCTCCGAATTAAACTGCAAATAATCATAATCAGTTTTACCAGAACGGGCATCAACATAATTAAACAATTTGTCGTTGATGTCGAAGGTTTTTTCTTTAAAATTATATCTGACAAATCCTCTGTTGGCCAATTGAATGATTAGTTGCTCAGTTTGTGGATCCAACAATCTCAGATGATTACTCAAATCATGTAGGTGGATGGTCCGGGTTTCAAGTTTATTTGAAAGATTTCTAATCATCACCATGGGATGATTCTCGCCTAATCCCATGAATTGCTCATACATATAACTGTTAAAATAATTCTGACTTTCAAAACGGGCTTTTGAATTCGTGGTGGTATGAGTAAAATAAATCATTGGTTCGTCTCTTTTCCAACGCATTGTTTCGAAATCCATTTCAATCTGGTGGTAAGAATTGTAATAAGGCGCCATTGAAATCCCCTGACCATCACGGAACAGAGTAATTTCATTTTTATCGACCAAATATTTAAAGTTCAAACCGGGATGTACAATTGAATCCGAATCTAAACGCAATACCACTTGGGCAATCATAGAGCTTAACCGATCAGGCGTGATACTAAAGGAAGATGAAGTCACCAGCATAAAAGGTTTTTTGTCCCTGTAAAAAACAAATCTTGCGGGCGTTTCTTCATCTCCCTTGGCCAACAACCGCGCCCCCTGAATGCTGATTCCCCCGGAAAAGTCCACATCCGGATAAATATTTTTAATCTCAAACCTTTTGTCATAAGTATTAAACCGTGGATAACTTGCTTTTTCTTCGGTCACATTGGCAAGCACTTTTTCTTCTAATGATCCTAAAATTGGTTTACTAAAATATCTTGGAAAATATAACATCACAGAGTCAACCTTAAATTGTGGTGTTTTCAACAAAATTTGATAATTGCCCAATTTTGCATATAGTTCATCCGGTTTATAACCTGCCCTTTCCCAAGTAATCTTACCGCCTTGTCCATAGAATTTACCCTCTGTAGGATAATACTTTCCTTTAGTGTCGTATATTTTTGCACTATCTCCCTTTGAATAACAAATCAGATCGGTCTTTTCGAAAATTATGACAGGTAAAGAATCATAATCAAACTTGAATTTCTTGTCTGACGAAGCCCATTCCACTGCAGGTGAATAATATAAATCACCATAGGTAAACATATCATTGCTAATGGTAAGAAAATCGGTAAAAAGTTTTTGTGCTTTTCTACCTTTGCCTTCCACCAAACGGTTTAATATCTTTTGCCAATTTTCGAATGACTCTTCGGTTTGATAAGGACTTTTCACAAAACTTGCCACAGTATTCAGATAATTTACAAAGTCCGGAAAGGGCTTCAGTTTTAACGACAGCATGCGATTGGACATGTCATAAACACCCTTACGCAGATTTTCGGTAAAATAACCTCCATACCAAACTTTTTCAAATTCTTTCATAAATGCTTTGCCTTCATCTTTTCTGTCATTCATCAGGAACGTCCGCATTTCCTCAAAAAATGCTACAGAATCGGCAGTAAATACCGTTTGGGATTTAATGTCAAGATAGAATAAGTTCAATAATAACAAAATTGATACTATTGCTATTTTTTTTGCCATAAAACGCACATCCATTGATTTTTAACTTTAGTTTTCAACGTGTGAAATCCTGATTTCTTGTAAATTTCGTAAATTTCTGTAAAATCATTTTCATAAAATCCACTGGTCAATAAATATCCGCCACGAATCAACTTTTCAAAGATAATTGCTCCATATTGCAATAAAAAATTTTTATGTATATTAGCCAATACTACGTCCCAGATTCCTTCTAAATGATCAGGCCTGTCGGATATGATAAACGTTATGTCCTCCATGCTATTTAATCTTGCATTATGGCATGAATTTTCGATGGCAACCGGATCGTTATCAACTGCCACAATATCTCGAGAGCCCAGTTTTCTTGCCCAAAATGCCAATATGCCTGTTCCGGTGCCAAGATCCAATACTTTTTTATTTTTAAAATCTATTTCTTCCATCAATTCACACATCAATGCCGTTGTTGCATGATGGCCGGTACCAAAAGCCATTCGTGGCTCGATGATAATTTCTTGTTTGTCTTTTCTTGCCGGATGGAATGTTGATCTAATCACCAAATTGTTAATTTCGACAGGTTGAAATGATTTTTCCCAAATTTCATTCCAGTTTTTATTTTCAAATGTTTCTACTGAAATAGACACAACAATATTTTTCAATTCTTGCAACCAATATTCGCAATTTTCTGCATGAGACGATATATAAATTTCTATAAAAGAATCCTGTTCCAAACTTCCTTCAAATGGTCCACTTTCAATTATTTCCCAAAAATTAGCTTCATTAACGATGCTTTCTTTATCAACAATAATTTTCAAGTAATTCTCTGGCATACCTTATAGTTGTTTATACATCTCGATAAATCCGGTTACCTGAAGCGAGGCCGACCCGACCAATGCACCATCAACACAAGGCACTGACAATATTTCGGCAATATTATGTTGATTTACACTTCCACCATACAAGACCGGCCATTGATGACCAAAATTTTTTTCGATAATACGATAAATAAACTCATGCATTTCTCTAATTTGATCGGTGTTGGCTGTCTTTCCGGTTCCTATAGCCCATACCGGCTCGTATGCAATAATTAAAAAGGCAGTTTCTATATTTTCAAGCACCTCTTCTATTTGATTTTTGACTACATCCAAATGTTTCCCATTTTCTCTTTGCTCCAAACTTTCACCAATACAATAGACAGGTATCAATTGGTTTTGCAAACTCAGTTGAATTTTATTTTTCAACAAACCGGAATTTTCACCGAATATCTGTCTGCGCTCACTGTGTCCAACAATAACATATTCAACCCCACATGATTTCAACATACCGGCAGATACTTCTCCGGTATATGCCCCTTTTTCAAAATGAGAAACATTTTGAGCTCCAAATGTTAAAGATGGAAACTTTTCTTTTAAAAGACCGATAAAAGGAAATGGTGGAAAAAGGCAAGATTCCACTTCTTTTTTTTGATATTTTTGAATATACTCTTCCCATGCCCTGCAATACAATATGGCAGATGATAAATCGTGATTTTCTTTCCAATTGGCAAATAAATATTTTTTCATGACAAACGAAAAAAAAAAATTTAACTTAAACGTATTCTCGGATCAAGAATGGCATAAACAATATCCACCAAAATATTAATCAACACAAAGACCGTGGAAGTAATCAACACACCGCCCATCACCACAGGTAAATCATATTTAATCAACGCGCTGTATAGCTCCCACCCTATCCCTTTCCAAGAAAAAATAATTTCTACAAACAATGCACCGGCCAACAAACTTGCAAACATACCGGACAATGCTGTAACTACCGGATTTAAAGCATTTTTCAAGCTATGTTTAAAAATCACCCTGAACAAAGAATTTCCCTTGGCACGTGCTGTACGGATATAATCAGTAGACAACACCTCGAGCAACGAATTTCTCATCAATTGTATAACCACAGCCAATGGCCTTGTTCCCAAGGCAATCGATGGTAAGATTAAATTTTTCAATTCGAGATATTCGCCTTCTCCGTAATCATCAATAGCATATAAACTTCCAATGGCATTTAAACCGGTGTAATCGGAAAGCAAATATCCAAAAACCCAAGCAATGATGACACCTATATAAAACGATGGTCCGGACATTCCCAATGATGCGAAAAATAAAATAAGATTATCCCAGATAGTGTCTTTTTTCAAGGCGCTGAGTATTCCAAATATTATCCCAATCAATGCGGCAATCATTATGGAAGCAAAAGCCAGCACAGCCGTTTCCGGTAATGTTTCTAATATGATTTCCGAAACCTTTCGTTTTGTTTGGTAAGAACGGCGTAAGTATGGATATTTTAAAACTATTACTTTTTTTCCGGTCTTAATTAATGGAACATAAGTATATTTAGTGGAATCCAGATAAAGATAATGTCCGGGATCGGTTGAATGAATTGAAATAGGTGACAAATCATTCAGATACATCACAAATTGGACCGACAAAGGTTTATCCAGTCCTAAATCCCTGTTGATCAATTTTATGGACTCTTCATCGGCTCTCTGTCCTAACATCAACCGTGCAGGATCACCCGGCAAAACATTGAAAAGAAAAAACACCACGGTTACCACTCCAAACAACACTAATAAGCCGTATAACAATTTGCGTATTATGTATGTAGTCACTGTTTAATAATTAATTTGTTTAACTCATCTTCACCGGGCAATCTTCTATGAGGCCATTTGCCCAAAATATTACCTTGTTGCATTAGCAATATACCCGGATTAGATCTTATGATTGTTTTTAACACAACTTCATCGGCAAAATAAATATACACCTTGTCCGCATGGTCATTTAAAACTCTATATACCTCCTCTTTTGGTGAAGCAGTGATAAATACAATTGTCCATCCCTTTTCGTAAAGATTATCTATCATGGCTGCAATATCCTTCCATGCATTTTCATTAGATTTTCCGATATTATAAGATATAATCCAAATCATTGGTGTAGGATCCTGTAATAGATCATAGGTTACTTCATTGCCATCTTCATCGTTAAGTGAAAAATCAGTTATCGCCGGTTTGTCTCCTTCTTTTACAATTTTGGTAGATGTGCTTACCCACACCCAATTGGTATCCTGCCATGGATAATCTTTATCGTTAAATTCTTTAACTTCTCCCGTTAATTTATTTTTATAAGTCAAAATAGTTTCAAAAACATCCGGTTGTGCCCCCTCAGGAATCTGCATCTGTTTCTCAATGTTTTTCCCTACGGCATAAGGTCTAAAATCTTTTATGGGCAAGTATGCCAACGTGTAACCCGCAAAAACCGCTGTGAAAAGAATTGCTGTTAGGGCTGCTGCAAATTCTCTACCAAGTTTGAAAAATAAAACCATCAATGCATAAACCGTAAATGAAAAAATTACAGGAAACCACCATTGAAACAACCCGCCACTAAAGATAGATATAAACAATAAAGACGCTGAAAAAAACACAATTTTTGATTCAAATTTTTCTTTTGTAAAAGAATTTCTTTCCAGGAAAATAACAATTACAAAAACCAACAAGATCAAATCCTTGTAAAATGATTCCCAAGGTGTAAGGGATCGGCCGATGCTGCCCTTTAAAGCATCACCAAAACAACCGCAATCGGTAACACAAATTTTGTCAAAAGTTAATCCTTTTTGCATGGCAATGGCCTGCATATCGTTGCAACCGGCTGTATAAAATGTCAACCAACCAAAAAACAAAGTCATCGCCAATAAAATCCAGGACACCCAACGCAACTTAATTCCTGCCACTACCCAAAATCCCAAAACAACTTCCACTACTGCAATCAACCATGCCAATGGCAATGAGTATGGATGGAAAATGGCCCAGAAAGCACCCAAAGATCTTTCATCAAAATATTCTTCCAACTTAAAGGAAAATCCCATTGGATCGTTACATTTTATCAATCCGGACACAATAAACAAACTACCCACCAGCAAACGCGACAGACTCAAAGCCCATGGCCGTGTTTTTTCAAATAAATACAAACTACCGGCCAATATCGAAGACAGGGAAAAGTAATAGAACAAATGAAAGTCGTCAACAATATCAGGTTTCACGAAAGATGCCGCAAATGCAGCCACACCTGTCAGCAACAAAAACAATGCAATGATTTCTTTATATCCCCCCGAAAGTATTTTCATACGGCAAATTTATCATTATTCGTATTTGACTCATAAATCTTTATCAAGGCAAACATAGCATAATTCAAAATATCGAGCAAATTTGACTCAATCCCTTCAGATATTTTGGTTTTTTCATTGTTTTCAATTATCTGACGGATTCTGATAAGCTTAACCAGAATCAAATCGGCAAAACTTTCCAATTTCATTTCGCGCCATGCTTCTCCATAATCATGATTTTTCTTCTTCATCAACTCAAAAGCCATTTCAAAATATTGATGATAGAGAGTCGAAGCTCGTTCTTTGTCAATATCCACCTCCTCAGCAGCCCCCAGATCTCTTTGAATCAATGCAATGATGGCATAGTTAACCAATGCCATCCATTCATTTTCAGGTCCTTCGTCAACCATTTTCTTGCCTGTTTGTTGTAATTGGCGAATGCGTTTAACCTTGATAAACAATTGATCCAATATAGACACAAAACGCATCACTCTCCACGAAGGACCATAATCTTCCAATTTTGCTTCAAAAATATTTTGACATCTTTTTTGAATCTCTTTGTATTGAACAATCGTATCTTTGCCCATAAACTTTTTTTGCGCCGTGAAAAATACGACAATTTCCGGATATCTTACTACAAATTTCAACGGGATTTTAAAAATCTACGACAAACCGCTCATAATGGGCATATTAAACATAAACCGGGATTCTTTTTACAAAGGCAGTCGATTCCCGGAAAAAGAATGTGCTTTAAGTCAAGTTGAAAAAATGATAGAAGAAGGTGCAGATATCATAGATTTGGGATACGCTTCTACCCGCCCCGGTGCCCCGCTCTGCAATGCTGAAGATGAAATTCGGGCGATCACTCCCATTGTAGAAGCAATACGTAAAAAATTTCCCGAAATTATCATCAGTATCGACACCTATCATGCTTCCACTGTTGAAACATTGGCAACGTTAGGCATTCATGTAATCAATGATATATCCGGCGGAAGATTCGACCCAAAAATGTTTGAAGCCATTGCCCGCCACAAAACGGCCTATGTTTTGACCCACAGCAAAGGAACACCGGAAACCATGCAATCATTGACCGAGTACGACGATTTTTTTGATGAAATATTCACCTATTTTGAAAATAAAATAAACCACCTTCAACAACTTGGCATACAAAACATTATCATTGACCCCGGTATAGGTTTTGCCAAAACTATCAATCAAAATTTTTTATTGTTGAAATATCTTGATGCATTTCAAATCCTTGGTTATCCGGTTTTGATTGGTATCTCCCGGAAAAGTTTTATTTATAAAACCCTTCAAACCACCCCTGAAGATTCCCTTAACGGCACAACCATCATGCATACGCTGGTAATAAATAAAAATCCGCAAATTTTTCGAGTGCACGATGTAAAACCGGTCAAAGAACTCATTTGTCTGTATAAAGAATTTCAAGAAGCTAATTTGTAAGGGATTTTGATTAAAAAAATGTAATCTTTCATTTTTGAAGTATATGGAAATTACTAAAATTATAGAATGTTCAATGTTTGAGAAACAAGTGAATGGCTTCACAGTTTCCGGATATTCTGATTTGATTGACAATGGAAAATTTTTCAAACTGTTTTAAATTAAAATCTATACTATGCTATTAAACTATTACGAATACAAGCAAATCCTTATCACCATCATTGATCTTTCACTGGTTTTTTTTCTCATTTATCAATTCTATCAACTAATCAAAGGCACCTCATCGGTGAAAGTTTTTTATGGTTTTGTGTTGCTATACATATTTTGGCAATTGGTCAAGGCGTTGCAACTGAAAATTTTCAGCGAAATGCTTGGTCAACTGTTCAACTTCGGTATCATTTTTTTGGCAATTGTCTTCCAACCTGAAATTAGACGATTTCTTATCAGAATAGGTGAGCAATCGTGGCAAAGACGCCACTGGATCAGAATTTTTTTAAATGACAAATCACCCAAAACGCCCCCTCCCCACCCTGTTTTCAATATTTTGCCGGAACTAAAGAAAGCATTTCACAATATGCAATCAACCCGGACAGGATGTTTAATTATCGTTGAAAATCAAGACAATCTTTCGCCATACATTCTGAGTGGGCACATCATCGATGCCCGTGTAAAATCTATTCTTATCGAAAACATTTTTTTCAAAAACTCCCCCTTGCACGATGGTGCGGTTATCATCAAAGATAACCGTATCCGTTCAGCCGGTTGTGTTATTAGATTATCAGAAAACATTTCAATTTCTTACGAATACGGCCTGCGGCACCGTGCAGCTCTTTCAATTACCCTCGAAACCGATGCACTTGCTTTTATTTTATCTGAAGAATCCGGCCTGCTTTCAATTGCATATCGTGGAAAACTATATTCACCTGTGTCTTTGCTAGATCTGGAAAAGTTTTTGAAATCATTGTTCTAATTTTTAAAAAATTGTTGAAAAATCTTTTGAATAAATTTCCATTTTCCCCATTACACTCTTTATCTTTACACCATATTTTTTATCAATGAAAAATGCAACATTAATACTGAATTCCGAAAAAATCGATCGTATCATTACCCGCTTGGCGTATGAAATTTATGAGCATTATTATGACTCCGAAGAATTGATCATTCTTGGCATAGAAAAGTATGGTTTCAATCTGGCAAAGAAAATTTTAGACCAATTAAAAATTATTTCTCCCATAAAATATCAACTCTATTCAATTAAACTCAACAAAAAGAACCTGCCTCAATCCAAAATAAATTTTGATCCCAAACAATTTTCAGGAAAAGAAATTTTAATTGTTGACGACGTGATGAACACAGGAAGGGTCTTGTATTATACTGCCGGATTGTTTCATAACCAACCTGTGAAAAGTGTAAACACACTTGTATTGATTAACCGCAATCATCCAAAATTTCCCGTTTTCCCACGCTTCAATGGTATGCAACTTTCCACTACGTTAAAAGATCACGTAGAAGTTACAAAATCTTCAAAAGGTTTTAAAGCTTATTTAAAATGATAAATCATTACACCGAAAAAAACATCAAAAGTTTTACGGCTATTGATTTTGAGACCTCATGCAGGTCTTTAACCAGCATTTGCCAGATTGGGCTGGTTCATTTTATCGACAATCAAATTGCTTTTGAATATTGCCGGCTTGTCAAACCTCCCGGAAATTATTTCCAACATTGTTACACACTGATTCATGACATAACTCCGGAACATACGGCCTCTGCTCCAACATTTGATCAAATTTGGCAAGAAATTTTGCCCTACATTCAAGGTCAACATGTTGTTGCCCACAATGGATTTGTTTTTGATTTTAAATGTTTGAATCAAACATTATCTTTTTACGGGCTTCCCATTCCGGAATACATTCCTCACGATACTTATCGCATTTATCGTCGTGGTTTGAAAACATTATCCGACAAATACAAATTGCCTCATGAACATCACGATGCCTTGAGCGATGCCAAAGTTTGTGGTTGGCTTTTTGCCAAATATCTTACGAAAATCAAGAATTAATTCATACCCTTTGCCTCTTTCGAATCAAACACCTCACAATTAAATGCTGAGACAATCCGGATGCAGTCATTCATACCCGGAATTTATTGAAACTTATTTGATTCTTATTGCTTTGATATACCCTACAAGAATCTCAGATTCGATATATTCCGGTATTTTCTTTTGAGTATCTCCGATCCATACCTGCATTTTTTCTCCTTCTTTAAACATCGTTCCCAAAATAAGTTTGGCTCTGAAAATAAATGCCCGGTCTTTTTCTTTGCGGTCGGGAATTTCTCCTGTTCCGATAAATCGCATGTATGTTTCAAAAATTGCTCTGTCTACAAAAACCTTCAACCAAGTATATTCATCAGGTTGCATATTAGAGAAATCAACCGTCCGCGCAAGATAAATAAGTGAAAGAACATCAAACACACAAGATTGCATATCCAATGTGTCTTTATTTAATTCACCCGGTTTTCTTGACCAAAAACAATAAATTTTATTTCTTTTATAGTCAAATAAACAATCTTCATAGAGGTAATACGTTCCTTCGTTGACTACTCTTTTAAACCTGTAAGGGCGCAATGATTCCATATCAGCCCAAGCTTCATATTTGTCTCTGACTTTGAAAAACCAATCCCATTTCTTATAGGTATGTCCCTCGCCTTTGAAATAAAATGCTTTTTTATTGAAGATTTTTGTCGTATCAACAGAAAAAGTTACTTCTCCTGCCTCTACCCAAACAAACTTCCAGTTGTAAAAAATTTTATAAGTAATGCTTTCTCCGGCCTTAAACGGATAATTGCCCGGATGACACAACCAACTTTTATTTCCCGACTCTTGACCCCGGACAATAAAACTCAACATTGTGAAGTAGAAAAAAATATGTAACTTCATAACTTTTTTCTGTCACAAAATAACAAAATAGTTTTTGTATCCGAATATTTCCATTAAAATCAGACACTCTGTCAATTTTTTGCTTATTTTGGCACACTTAATTTAAATGGGATGATTCGTTGTTATTACTTGCCGGAATATGCACAAGTCAAGCTGGAAAGCTATGATCCCGAATTTGATTTTAAAAATGTCACCTGGATTGACCTACACTCTCCCACCCGGGAAGAAATAAAAAAAATAGAAGAAAAATTTGGCATTGATTTTCCTACCCGTCAGGAACAAGAAGAAATTGAAAGTAGTTCTCGATACATCGAAGAAAACGGCAACATCATCATAAATTCAACTTTTATTTCATACAATCCAGTAGAAAAAGAACTGGACGAAAATGAAATCTCGTTTATCGTTACAAAAAACCATTTGTTTACCCTGCGTTTTTTTGAAAGTCGTGTATTGCAAGAAACCGTAAAAAAAATTAAACAAGCTCCCAACCTATACAATTCTCCTATAAAAATTCTAATCACAATATTGCAAACCCGTATTGATTATGATGCCGATTTAATTGAGGCCCTGTCGCGAAGCATCGCCATTTTAAGCCGAAAAATAAATTACAACCGCGAACTGGACGAGTCCAACATCATCAAAATTAACGAATTTCAAGAACACATAATGTCACTGCGAGAAGCACTTTTTGACAAACAAAGAGTGCTCTCGGCGTTACTCAAGAATGAATTTATCACCAATGAATATAACGAAAACCTCCGTGGGCTGCTTAAAGACATCAATTCTTTGATAGAACACACCAATTTCAACTTTACAAGATTGGAATATCTGCAAAATTCTTTTTTGGGATTGATCAACATCGAACAAAACAAAATTATCAAATTGTTCACTGTGGCATCTGTTCTTTTTATGCCACCAACTTTAATTGCAAGCATTTACGGAATGAATTTCAAATATATGCCCGAACTGGAATGGCTTTTTGGTTATCCATTTGCCATTCTTCTCATGCTATTTTCTGTTTTGATTACCGTCTTTTTCTTTAAGAAAAAGGGATGGTTGTAAAAAGATCAATAAAAATTGTGGAATTTTTTATTTTCTAACTCTTAATAATAAACTTAAATCATTGACACGACTCCTTACCATAGGGCTAATGGCACTTTTTATAAATTTGTTTGCTCAAACTGACACAGTGGTTATTTCTGGCCGCCTGATAGATGCCTCTTTAGATAAACCTGTTGTAAATGCGCATATTGTTATCAATCTTA
Source organism: Vicingaceae bacterium (assembly GCA_026003395.1). Lineage (NCBI taxonomy): Bacteria > Pseudomonadati > Bacteroidota > Flavobacteriia > Flavobacteriales > Vicingaceae > Vicingaceae bacterium. Next base: position 30,273 of record BPHE01000014.1, on the reverse strand, counting down.
AATACATACAAATCAGTGATTCTTCCGGAAAATTTACATTCAAAATACCAGCCGATAATCAATTTTATGTCTATATTTCGCATCTGCAATACAATAGTTTACGATTCAACATGTATTGTTGCCCAAAAGATACCGTCATTGCATTAACACCCCGGATTAATAGAATTGAAGACATTTCAAGTCACATCCCCGGATATTCCGGTTAAAATTACCTCCTCTGTCAATTTTCACGTTTTGGATTATATTCCATTGGAAAATCGTTTGGTAATAATGACCGGCGATGCTCGAAACAAACCTTCCAAACTCATGGTTACCGACTTTGAAGGGAATATCCTGGTTCAAAAAAATATTTCCCCGGAATTTCAAGGATTATTCACAGATTACGAGAACCGCGTTTACATTTATAATAAAAGAAAATACTTCCGAGTGTTATACAATAGTTTTGGATTATTTTTACTCCCTGTCGATCAACGTTCGCCTTCCAAGGAACAACTACAAAACATCGTTTCTGCCGACCAATTTCGCATAATTTTTACCAATCAACAGTATCGCTTGCCTTATTTCAAGTTATTTTATTATCATCCCCAAGACAGTGCTTTGAAAGATTTTTACAAAGTAATTGACCCGGTATTGGATTGGCAATATTATTACGAATATTACAAACTTACCAATGCCGAAAAAGCTTATGCTTCTAGGATTGCATACTACTACAAAGGATACGACAAACATGACATTGCAGCCATAATGACCGGATTTGCCGATGATTGGATGTATGAACCATTGTATGCACCCGTTTTCAAAACCTATACAGATATTGTTTTGTTCGATCACTACACCCATCAGGTATGTATATTTTCACAAGACACTTTACTAATCAAGAAAACACCGATTGCTTATCATCAAGATCTGAAAAATTGGAACAGGCAAATCATTCACGATCCTGTTTTTGATCAATTTTACACAACAGCCACCAAAAATGGATACCTTACAATTTATGGCATCAACATTCACAACGGCCGGCATTATCCTGTGATTACCCTCAAACACCGTTATCCGGAAAATATAAAAATATACGCAGGTAAAGTATACTATATTTACCGCCCTGTAGAAAGTTTGCAAAAAAAATCACTCTATTTTCAAAACATTCCACCCGTCAATTTTTCAAAAGAAGAAACCGTTGATAAGAATTAACTTCAATATTTTTTATAAATTGAAATAAAACAAACAGACCATCCAACATTTGAAAATTTCAAAGCGACGGCTAAGAATTAAAATGTCGTTACACACAAAATGAGATACTACCAAATAAACTCACAATACGCTTTTTAAATAACGGTATAATGGGCTGCCGGAATGATTGAATTTTTGATCGATACGTTTTAATACATTTTGATCCATCTTCAATTCAGGCGCATGGTGTGGTTTCACACGGGCATCAATAATCCACTGACGACAACCCCAATGTTTATTCACGGTGACTTCTCCTACACCATAAGTATCTTTGGCAGGATCGCTTTTGGTAAATGTCACCCAAAGGAAATTGCTCATATTGGCCGATGCAAAATCCACATCATCAACCAAAACAAACATGGGAATATCATCTCCGGTATTATGTTCTAACCAACATGACAATTCTTTTATTTCATTTTTGGCTATTTCATAATTTTTAAATGCCGGAAATTCAATCATGCAAACCCCGGGCATGGCCATTTTGATGCCGGTCGCATACGGAATCTGCTTATCTCCCTGCCATTCAACAGCCAAATCTCTTTTTTTAGCTCCATAAGCTGCCACAATTACTTTCGATCCGGCATTGAGATCATCGCCACTGTAATCAAGCGTATCGATAGTTGTTTGAGTGATGTAATGCAAATCCCTGTAAAAATCGATTCTTTCTAATATGTAAATGAAAAAATCTTTTGTATTGTATGGATCAATTTTATGTTGTGTTTCAAAAGGTGCGGTTATAAACAGGTATTTTGCCAGTGAAAGCTGACCGGTTCCCAAAATATGCAAGGCAATGGTTATTAATTCTTGTGGCCTTTGTGTTTCAAGGTAAGGCGTATATCTTTCCGACCCAACAGCAAAGAGCAAAGGATGAACTCCGGATTCGTCAACGGCATTAACGGATTGTAGACCGGGAATTTCAGCAGGCAACGCCCTTCCTGTCAAATCATGTATATACTTGCCAAACATAGAATCTTCCTGTGGTGGTCTTCCTACCACAGTAAAATGCCACACTGCATCGGGAACGGCATAAATCTTATGTATTTTTAAAACCGGGAAAGGATGTGTCAAACTATAATAACCCAGATGATCGCCAAATGGTCCTTCAGGTTTATTTAAATCTTTGATGACTTCGCCCGTAATTACAAAATCTGATTGTTGACTAATGACAAATCCATTTTCACGGTAATAAGCAAATCTTTTACCCATCAACACACCGGCAAAAGACACTTCAGGTATCCCCTCAGGCAAAGGCATAACAGCCGAGAAGGGCATAGCAGGATGTCCTCCTACAAAAATACTGATTTTAAAAGGCAGATTGTGGTTTTTGGCCAAAGTATGATGCACACCAATACCTCTGTGCAGTTGATAATGCAATCCCATTTCATCTGTGTTGTATTGATTGCCATCAATTTGAATCCGGTACATTCCTAAATTGGAATTACGCCAACCGGGATTGACAGGATTCTCAGAATAAACTTGCGGCATGGTGATAAATGCTCCGCCATCATCCGGCCAACATACAATGGCGGGCAAATCATTTTTGGTGATTTCGATTAAATTATTTCTTTTTTTCTTTTTTGGCAAGGCATTTATCAATCCCGGAATAACTTTCAAGGATTGCACAGGTTGTTTAAAAACCTTATCGGGATGATTTTTTAAATCAATCAAAAATTGAATAATTCCTGTATTGGACCCGAATAAAAGTTCCATTCTGTCATAGGTTCCAAAAATATTGGATGCAGCAGGAAACCGGCAATTTTTAATTTTGTGAAAAAACAAAGCAGGTCCTTTGGCTTGATTGATCAATAAATGCAAATGTGAAGCTTCTAAATAAGGATCAACTTCGGATTCTATATCCAATAATTCTCCTTTACTTCTCAAAAAATCAAGAGTTTTGCGAAATTCACTTTTCATTATTCCTCAATAAAACGTTTTTTCAATTCAAAAATCAACTCATTCAGCAAACTGGCCTTCAGTTCGTCAAAATTGTTCATTTCAAGCGCTTCCTGAATGTTTTGAATATTGTTGTTTAATTCTTCCTCTGTGAATTCACTATTCATGTTTTCGACTACCGAAAGCACCTCTATCACCAATTCTTGATCACCCTTGATGGCTTCTTCAATAAATATATCCAAATACTCTTCCGGTCTCAAGACAGATTGCCAAAAAACCGATATAATCATTTTCTTGACTTCTGCTTTTTTAGTTTTTGACAAATAATTAATAAATTCTGCGGCAGCATTTTGTTGTTTTATATCATAAAAAAATTCTTCCAATTTTTTTCTAAAAGGTCCTTCGGGTGAATTTTCATACAATTCCAACAATGGCCTTATGGTAGAAGCATCTCCCAATTCCCCCAATTCCTGAAGATATGTAGACAATGATTCAGCGGAATTTGACTTTTGAATTTTTTGCAATAATGTTTTGACCTTTTTTTTACGTTCTTTTTCTTGCATACCTTTATGTGTTGTAAATTATTTTCTTTCTCCAAAAATGGCCGAACCAATACGAACCATCGTTGCTCCTTCTTCAATGGCTATTTGATAGTCGTGGGACATACCCATAGACAAATGTTTGAAACAGGGTTGATCTGAAAAGTATTCTTTTTTTAATGTTTCAAATAATTCTTTTAATAAGCGGAATTCTTGTCTGACCAAATTCATATCTTCAGTATATGTTGCCATGCCCATCAATCCGGCAATTTCGACATGTTGAAAATTTAATTGTATAACTTCTTGAATAAACAAACCGGCATCGTCGGGTTTTATTCCAAATTTTGATTCTTCCTTGGCAATATGAATTTCTAAAAGCACGGGTATTTTTCTTTGATGTTTGGCGGCATGCTTTTCGATTTCTTTCAAAAGTTTGATACTGTCGACCGAATGGATCATCTCAATGAATGGTACGATATACTTAACTTTATTGGATTGTAAATGACCAATCATATGCCAGCGGGCCCCGGGCAAGAAATCTTTTTTTGCCATCATTTCCTGCACTCTGTTTTCTCCTAAGATATTGTGATAAGGTAAAATTTCTTTGATCACATCCACAGAATGGTTTTTGCTGACCGCAATCAATGTCACATGATCCGGCAAGGAATTTTTTATTTTCAACAAATTTCCGACAACTGTATCATTTGTGCTCATTTTCATACCATTTCCAAAGCATGTTGAATATCATCAATCAAATCACCGGGATCTTCGACGCCCACTGACATTCTGATTAATGAAGGGGTTATTCCGATTTTCAACTTTTCTTCTTCATCCACATCTATATGGGTCATAGTTGCAGGATGCTGTGCCAAACTTTCGGTACTTCCCAAACTTACTGCCAATTTTATGAGTTCTAAAGAATTCAAAAATTTATATGCCTCTTTTTCTCCTCCCTTTATTTCAAATCCTAACATAGCTCCGGGCGACAAGCATTGTTTTTTGTAAATCTCATAAATTTTACCATCCTCCGGTTTTAAATGACCCAAATACATCACTTTTTGTATTTTGGGATGCTCTTTTAAAAAATCGGCTATTTTCGCTGCATTTTCGGCTTGACGCTCCATTCTGACTTTAAGTGTTTCCAAACTTCTCAACAAAAGCCAGCCGGTCCAAGGACCTGCCATATTTCCCAAAAAAGTACGCAATCCTTTTATTCTCTTGACCAGCTCTTTACTTCCCAAACATGCTCCGGCAATAACATCGCTATGTCCTCCAATATATTTTGTGGCAGAATATAAAACAAGGTCGGCTCCATGTTTTAACGGATGTTGCCAAAGGGGGCCAAGATATGTATTATCAACGGCAATAACAGGGCGGGCGCTTTTTTCTCCCAATATGGCAGCCAATTCTGCTAATTCTTCTAAATCAAAAAGGTTATTGGTAGGATTGGCCGGTGTCTCGACAAAAATCATTTTAACTTTTTTCTCCCATCCAAGATGTTTGATTGTTTCTAAGATTTCTTCTTTTGATTGGTCGGGATAAATTTCATAGGATTCTATTTGCCACAAAGGCAATATTTTGCGAATAAAATGATGAGTTCCTCCATAAAGGGGTGACGTAAATAGCAATGCATCACCGGGTTTTAAAAATTCAAGCATGGCCGTTGTGATGGCAGACATACCGCTTTCAAAAACAGCACAATCCTCAGCATCATCCCACAAGCACAAACGGTTTTCCAAAATTTCCAGATCCGGATTATTGATTCTTGAATAGATCAACCCCATTTGTTCCTCTCTTTCGGGCGATCGCAAGCCATAGGCCAACTCAAAAAAAGATTTTCCTTCTTCGGCAGTTTTAAATACAAATGTGGATGTTTGAAAAATGGGACATTTTATGGCTCCTTCACTCCAACCGGGATTGTAGCCATATGACATCATTAAACTTTCCGGTTTGAATTTTCTTTTTATATCCATTTTATAATTTTTTGAAATGATAAATTAATGAACTTGTTTTCAGCAAATTTAAGGACGACGAGATTGTCCCCAGGATAGAAGCCGTTAAAAAATATAAAGGATGAAGAGTTTTTTTGTATCGACCACTAAGCCATGAAACATAAAACAAATCGAAAGGCAGCCGGTGCATGGCTTTTAACGCAAACCCATGATTGCCGGCCAACTCAATAATTTTATCGGGTGCAAAATGCCATAAGTGACGAGGCAAATCCCATGCAGCCCAATATTCTTTCCAAAATCCTGCATCAAAAGAATCCGGATTGGGCAAAGCAATCCATAGTGACCCTTTATGTTTCAATTGTTTGTAAATATGCTCCAGATATACATCCGGCGAATGGACATGTTCCAATACATGCCACATGGTTATGCAATCCCAATACTCATGTTCTTCGTCTTTGAGCCATTCTTGTGGATCAATCATTCTTAAATTAAATTTGTCAAACGCATATTTCCGTGCATTTTCATCCGGTTCCACACCTTCGGCAATCCAATGTCTGTCTTGCATGTATTTAATAAAATACCCTGTGCCGCTGCCTATATCCAAAATTCTGCCGGGCATTGAAAATTCCCGTGAAATTAATCGGTATTTTTTATTTAGCATGATATTTCTTACCCAATGATACAGGCGTGTCATCAATGATTGATCCAATTGATCGCTGTGTGAGATATATTTTTCGGTTTTGTAATACTTGTGGATTTCTTCCATAGAAGGATGTGGGAATGTTGACAAAAATCCGCAGGATTTGCATCGAACAATTCTAAACGTTTCCAATGTGAAAAAATAATCCTTTGATTCCAAAAAACTATCATACCCGGTTGACCTACAAATCAAACATTGGTATGATATAATATTCGTTTGACATTTTAACTGTTTTATTGGTTTTATGTTCTGATTACTCCCGGATTAAATTTTTCGGTGATGGGTTTATGATTGGCGGCCTCTATACCCATAGAAATCCATTTGCGTGTTTCCAAAGGATCAATGATGGCATCAACCCACAAACGTGAAGCGGCATAATAAGGTGATGTTTGTCGATCATATCTTTTCTTGATTTTTTCAAACAACTCTTTTTCTTTCTCGGGTGAGAGCGATTCTCCTTTTGCTTCCATTGATGATTTTTCGATTTGCAACAATGTATTTGCTGCTTGTGCTCCACCCATCACGGCAATCTGTGCTGTGGGCCAGGCTACAATCAAACGTGGGTCGTATGCCTTTCCACACATGGCATAATTTCCGGCTCCATATGAATTTCCGATAATTACTGTAAATTTAGGCACTACACTTGCCGATTGTGCACTTACCATTTTTGCACCGTCTTTAATGATGCCTCCGTGTTCAGACCTTGATCCGACCATAAATCCGGTGACATCCTGCAAAAACACCAAGGGTATCTTTTTTTGATTGCAATTCATGATAAAATGCGCTGCTTTGATGGCAGAATCGGAATAAATAACGCCTCCAAACTGCATTTCTCCTTTTTTGCTTTTTACAATCAAACGTTGATTTGCCACTATACCAACAGCCCAACCGTCAATCCTGGCATAAGCACAAATGATGGTTTGCCCGAATTTCTCTTTATATTCCAAAAATTCGGAATTATCTACCAAACGCTTGATTATTTCCCTCATATCATAGGGCTTTTCACGTGTGCGTGGTAAAATGCCGTATATTTCCCTTTCATCCAAGACAGGCGGCCGTGGTGCAATTCTGTCAAAACCGGCCTTTTCAAATTGACCCAATTTGTTCACGATAAAACGTATTTTATCCAGACAGTCCTTGTCATCCCTGCATTTATAATCGGTTACACCGGATATTTCGCAATGAGTAGTGGCCCCTCCCAGTGTTTCATTATCAATCTCTTCACCAATGGCGGCTTTCACCAAATATGACCCTGCCAAAAAAATTGTCCCTGTTTTATCCACGATCAAAGCTTCGTCGCTCATAATCGGAAGATAGGCACCGCCGGCCACACAGCTTCCCATAATGGCTGCAATCTGCGGGATGCCTTTTGAAGACATGATGGCATTATTCCGGAATATTCTCCCAAAATGTTCTTTATCCGGAAACACTTCATCTTGCATAGGCAAAAAAACACCGGCGCTATCAACCAGGTAAATGATAGGCAAGTTGTTTTCCATAGCAATTTCCTGAGCCCTGAGATTTTTCTTTGCAGTCATTGGAAACCACGCCCCTGCTTTGACCGTGGCATCATTTGCCACAACCACACATTGGCGCCCCTCAATATAACCAATCACTACCACCACTCCTGCCGACGGACATCCTCCATATTCCTCATACATTCCGTCTGCAGCCAATTGTCCTATTTCAATCACAGGTTTATCTTTATCCAACAAATATTCTATACGCTCACGGGCAGTCATTTTACCTTGTTGATGCAGTTTCTCTATTCTTTTTTTGCCGCCTCCCAACGAAACCTCATTCAATTTACGTTTTAAGTCCGAAAGCAGCAACCGCATTTGATCTTCATTGGCATTAAATTCCAAATCTGTTTTTTCATTCATACCTGTTATTTTTGCGGGCTAATTTAAAGTATTTTCAATGATAAAGCAACGAATTTTTTATTTGAACACATCTCCTACAGGTAAATTTTTATTTAATTTTTATTTATTAAGTTAAAGTACCCACAGTTTATACAATTTAAATGATTAAAACGAAGATTATGAATAAAAATCAAATTTAATTTTCTACTAAAAATCTATTGCGGAATTTTTATCCCTTTTATGTAAGTTTGTAATTAATTTAAGTCCTGAAAATAATAAATATGTATAAAATCCTTGTGGTTGAAGATGACCCGATATCAGTTATTAAAGTAGACATATCGGCAGCAGCCGCCGCAAGCATTTTTCATTTCACACAATACACACCTAAAGATATCAAGGATCTACTTAAACAAAACAATATTCCTGTAAGAAATGTTTAAACATCCACTCCAAATTGCATCCACACTTGGTGATTGTAATTTTTCTTACCTCTATACTCCCACCAATAAGTCGTGCGTATTTGTATGGATTTGTTCAATTTAGTGATCAAATATCCTCCCAAACGATTTTGATCGTATAAGTTAAAATGTTTGGTCCCGGCTACGTTAATAAAAATTTCATCGGCCAATGTGAGTGTAACTTTTAGGCCGTTTTCGCTTTTATAGATATCCCTACTCCATCCCAACAAATAACGCATCCTGAAGGTGCTTTTTTTGTAATCCCATTGACCTGTATAAAAATTACGATATTCCAAACGATAACGGTTTGAATAAGTCCAATGGCCTAATTTGTCTTTCAAAGTGCTTTCGACATGAAATCTGATTTCATTGCCTGTTACATCATAATTGTACCAATTGTTAAACCAGTTTCCTCCTAAACCCCAAGTTACTTTATCATTTATTTGACGTTGATAAACCAATCTCCACAGTGTTAGAGTAGTGCTTTTCACCCAATCGTTGACACGCATCTCCGGTTGAAAGCTGATTAAATTCTTTTCTTTAAACCTGTGATTAATCATAATTTGATATCTGGTTTCTTGATAGATTTGCGCTTGAATTCGATTTAACATGCACAAAACAAAGACTAAACACAAATTTTTTTTCATAAAAATAATTTTCGCAAAATTTCAATACGTGCATTAATTTCACTATAACAAAAGGTTAATTTATTGTTAATAGTTCATAGCATAACAAAAAATATACTTTTTCTTAATATTCAAAATCAATTCCGGTTTAAATTGTAAGAAAGTAATTTAATGGCCTTAATCATTTAAACACGTTGATTTTTTTTTCAGGTAAAAACGTTTTATTCCAAAAAAAGAATTTTTTTATTTAGTCGGAAACAGATATTTTTGCAAAAAAGAATCATGAAAAAATATTTATTGTCTGCATTAACATTGCTTTCATTTTCAATTTCAAAAGCACAATTTAATGATAAGATAGTCAGCGATCGTCCATCGTTGAGCAACTCTCCAAAGACCGTAGGTCAGGGAGTGCTTCAATTTCAACACGGTTTCACTTACAAAGACCATAAAGTTTTTGACGATAAAAATTTCTTTCGTTATTTTAATTACGACAACAGAATTCGGATTGGGATTGCCGAAAAAATAGATTTTGCTACGGATATCAACCTGAACACAGTCAGATACGAAAATAAACTTTTTCCCTCTGCCAACTATGCCAACACTTCGCTTAACTATTTAGCACCCTGGTTCAGATTTGCTCTGCTCAGCGAAAATAAAATCCTCCCCAATATCGGTATCCATGCAGGCACCTATTTTTACAACAATTTTTTTAAAAATAACAGCCGGGCCATTACCGGAAGTATACAAGGAATAATTTCCAAAAAAATATTTTCTAAGACATCCCTTAAATTCTTTTTTGAAAAATACTTCAACCGTTTTGATTTTTCTGATAAATCATACTTTTATACGTTTTGTCTCACACAAACCATCAACGAAAAAGAAAACCTGTTTTTCCACATTGAAAATTTTGGCAACAAATTTTTACAAAACAACTGGGACATGGGGCTTGCCTGGTTAGTTTCAGATAATATACAATTGGATGTTTTTGGTGGAATGAATTTCACAGGTGGGAAATTCAATTATTATTTTGTCAGCACAGGACTTTCATGGCGTATTACTGCTTTTCACGATTAAATTATCGCTGCCGAAAAATTTATTTCACTCATTGATTCTTTCATAAAATTATCCTGATCCGCCGGAATATGCAGTATTTTTGCCCCTAATTTTTACATCATGAAATTTATTATCGAATCAAAAGACGCTACAACCAAAGCCCGGGCAGGGATTATACATACAGAAAGGGGATCGATTCACACTCCGATTTTTATGCCTGTGGGAACATTGGCCAATGTCAAAGGAGTATTTCACAGAGACCTCGAAAATGATACCAATGCCGAAATCATTCTGGCCAATACTTATCATTTATACCTGCGACCGGGTACAGAAATATTGGAAGAGGCCGGAGGAATACATCAATTTATGAATTGGCACAAACCGGTATTGACAGACAGTGGCGGATTTCAAGTATTTTCGCTTGCTTCCATGCGAAAAATTAAACCGGAGGGGGTATATTTTTCCTCACATATTGATGGGTCTAAACATTTCTTCTCGCCCGAAAATGTTATTGACATTCAACGTTCCATTGGTTCTGACATTATGATGGCATTTGATGAGTGTACTCCTTATCCGTGCGATAAAAAATATGCACGGAGATCGTTGCAATTGACACACAAATGGCTGCAACGTTGCATCAATCGTTACCTTGAAACATCTCCCAAATATGGCAAATATCAATCGCTTTTCCCCATCGTGCAAGGCAGTGTCTATCCTGATCTGAGAAAAGAATCTGCAGAATTTGTGGCATCATTGGATATGGATGGAAATGCCATCGGAGGATTGTCTGTAGGTGAACCTGATGATCTTATGTATGAAATGACCGCAAGAGTTTGTGAAATACTCCCTGAAAACAAACCACGATATTTAATGGGTGTGGGCACACCGGTGAATATTCTGGAAAACATCGCATTGGGTGTGGATATGTTTGATTGCGTCATGCCAACAAGAAATGCCAGAAACGGCATGTTGTTCACTTCACAAGGAATCATCAATATCCGTAACGAAAAATGGAAAAAAGATTTTTCTCCCATTGATCCAAATGGTACATCCTTTGTCGACACATATTACTCAAAAGCATATTTGCGGCACTTGTTCGTATCCAAAGAAATGCTCGGACCACAAATTGCCACGTTGCATAATCTGGCCTTTTATTTAAATCTTGTCAAAACAGCCCGAGAGAAAATTATAAACGGTAACTTTGATTCCTGGAAAAAAGAAATCATTCCCATTATCAGCCGCCGTTTATAAGCATTATGAAAATCATCGACCGATATATTGTCAAAAAGTTTTTGGGCACATTTTTTTTATCCATTGCTCTGATTGTTTTAATTGCAGTGATATTTGACATCAGCGAGAAGCTTGAAGATTTTATATCACGCAAAGCTCCGTTGAAAGCTATCATTTTCGATTATTATTTCAATTTCATACCATATTTTGCCAATTTATTTAGTCCTTTGTTTATTTTCATATCCGTTATATATTTTACGTCTCGTATGGCCGGCAATACTGAAATCATTGCCATTTTGAGCGCAGGTATAAGTTTCAACCGGATGTTGCGCCCCTATCTGCTGGTAGCCGGTTTTTTGGCCATTTTGTCTTTAATTCTCAACAATTTTGTGATACCCGTAGCCAACCAAAAACGATTAGCATTTGAAGAGGCATATATTCGCAATCCTTACCGTTTTTTTGACCGAGATATTCACCGCCGGATTGATCCAAATACATTTGTATATTTTGAAAGTTTCAACAATCTCTCTGCCATAGGCTATAAATTTTCCATCGAAAGATTTGAAGGCAACAACCTAGTTTATAAGTTAAATGCCGATTTTGCACAATACGATACGATAACCGGTAATTGGAAAATTCACAATTTTGTGGAACGCACATTTTTGCCCGATGGAAAACAAATTATTCACCAAGGACTTACGAAAGACACTGTTTTATACATTGATGTGAGTGAATTTTACCGTCGGGAGAATACCATAGAACAAATGAACTATTTTGAATTGAATGAGTTTATCGAAAAAGAACGTTTCAAAGGTTCTCTGGGAATTGAATATTATGAAATCGAGAAGCAAAAACGTATTGCATTTCCCTTTTCTGCTTTTGTCTTGACCATCATCGGTGTAAGCATTGCATCGAGAAAAGTGCGTGGTGGCACCGGTGCTCATCTAGGTTTAGGAATTGCTTTGAGTTTCAGCTATATTCTGTTGATGCAGGTTTCTACCACATTTTCCACCAATGCCGGGCTTACACCCTGGGTGGCGGTTTGGATTCCAAATTTCCTTTATGGGATATTGGCCATTTATCTTTTGCAAAAAACACCCAAATAAATTGCCCGTTTTCTACACCTGCAGAAATGCTTGATTTTACATGCAATCCATTTCTCACGTAATTTAATGACGAGAATCAAACATCATCAGATTGCTATGTTGTCGAAAATTATTTCAGCTCACTCCGGAAAAGCCACCAAGCGGTCATCCTGCATAACCGGGTCTCCACCCTTCAACCATTCTTGCTCATAATCCGGGTGCAAAACTATCGGCATTCTTTTTTTGCTGTTATGTATTTCAGCCATCATATCGTTGGCATCAGTAGTCAATATGGTGTATGTTTTCCACAATTCGCCTGTTTGTTTGTCGATCCATTCGCTCCACAATCCCCCCAATGCAAAAGGTTCATTTTCCGGCAATGCTATCCGGTACTTTTGTTTTTGCTTCCCTTTGGGATCAAGCCATTTCCATTCGTAGAAACTGTCCACCAATACCAAACACCGATTTTTTACTACCGGTTTGAACGATGGTTTTTGTTCGATAGTTTCGATTTTGGCATTTAGCGTATATTTGCGTATGTCTGTATTTTTAGCCCATGGCGGAATAAGTCCCCAATGGAGCATTTCTATTTTATCCGGTGTATGATGACGAATCACGGGGGTCTCAGGATAAGCAAATGCCACATATAGGCCCGGTGTATACCTTTGTACATCTTCAAAAATGGCATGAAAACGCTGTTCCAATTGCAGAGCTGTTTTGCTTTGTGATGTATAAAAACACATATTTTTTTATGCTTTAATAACCAATATATCGCTCAAGCGTGTGGTATATTGAGGAGAAAGCAATGCCTGCTTCATTTTCCATGTTTTGGCATCCTGTGCAGCCAGACGAATCTTCATCATTCCCCAGCGGCTGTTGATGTTGTCAATAGCTTTCATCAAACGTCCATGGCGCATATCCGGCGTTTCAAACAAATTAAGCTGCACAGAAGCATGATTGACAAAATCGGTCAATATCACGCCTGCTTTTTTATAAGCAAATCCCGGCTTATAGATACGTTTTAAACCTTCTTCGGCAAAACGCGCAATCACCAAGGTAGAGTCGGTAGGATAAGGCAATTGCAGCAACACATTCCGGCTGTATTGAGGCAAATCTTTCCGAAAACCGTTGGTATGAATAAACACAATGAGCACGCTGCACAGAGAGTTTTGCCGGCGCAATTTTTCGGCACACGATGCGGCAAACGTCACTATACGTTCACGCAGATCGTCAAAGTTCTCATAATGCCGGTCAAACGACCGCGTGGTGGCAATCGATTTCTTTGGTATGGATACTTCTAAATCCAAAACAGGATGGCCTTTGAGCTCCTGCTGCAACCTCCACCCTTGAATGGTCATGTGCTTCTTTACCCAAGCTTCGGGCAAGCGGCAAAAATCGAAAGCTGTTTTTATTCCCATGGCTTGCAACTTACGCGTATATCGGCGACCTATTCCCCACACATCTTCAATAGATAACCACCTTAAAGCTTTTTCTCTTAGATAATCGCTGTCTATTACATGACAATTAGCGGTTTGGTCCGGAAACTTTTTTGCTACTCTGTTGGCCACTTTTGCCAAAGCTTTTGAAGGAGCAATGCCTATGCTTACCGGTATTCCTGTCCATTTCAACACTTTTTCGCGTAAGGACCTTCCCCATGATTTCAGTTGCTCTCTGTCCACTCCCCGAAGGTCGACAAAGGCCTCGTCTATGCTGTATATCTCCACTCCGGGCGACATGTCCGCTATGATACTCATCACCCTGCGGCTCATGTCTCCGTATAACGGAAAATTGGCCGAGAAAACATGCACTTTGTGTTGCTCAAAAATCTCTTCATACTCAAAAGCCGGCGCCCCCATCGGGATGCCCAATGCTTTTGCTTCGTTGCTTCTGGCTATCACACATCCATCATTGTTGGAAAGTACCACCACCGGTTTGCCAAGAAGATCGGGCCTGAACACCCTCTCACATGAAGCATAAAAATTATTACAATCGATCAATGCAAACATACCTCGCTTACACTGCTTTAATCACATACGTAACCACTCCCCAAATAATCAACTCATTGCCTTCTTCCACCTTGATGGGTTCATAATCTTCATTTTCGGGCATCAACCACACTTCACCTTTGCTGATATGGATGCGTTTGGCCGTGAATTCTCCATTAATATAGCAAACAGCTATTTTGCCATGGGAGGGCTCCATACTCCGGTCGATCACCAGGATGTCGCCATCATCAATCCCTGCATTCTTAAGGGAGTTTCCTTTTACTCTTCCGTAAAAAGTGGCAGCAGGATGCTTTACCAAAAACCTGTTTAAATCAATAGCGTCAAATTCAAAATCCATTGCCGGAGAAGGAAATCCGGCACTTATTCCTCCTCCCACAAAAGGACGTTCCAGGACCGTATCCGTCATTGCACTGTATATCTCCAGCCGTGATCCTTCGTACAACTTGATGCTCATTTGTGATGTTTTTGAAAAATCTTTGTAAAGTTAACAAAAAACATCATTTTTGAATCAGGTATTTTTTTAACAATTAAAAACACCCCGGAAAAAATACCTTAACCATTGATATAAAACAATTTAATGTGTTATTCAAAAATAACATCCGGCAAAACCGTGCATAACTTTTTAAGACCATCTCATCAAAAAAACATTATATTTGCCTAAACTTAAAACTAAAAGTTATGAAAAAAATTCTACTATCTTTACTGGGAGGATTTGCCCTGTATTCCGGTTACGGGCAATATTGCACTCCTCAATATTCAACCGGTTGTAGTTGGGTGACCAAATTGAAAATTTTTCTACCACCGGAGGTATCACCAATATCAGCAATTTGAATTCCGGCTGTAGCTCCGGTAATTATAGTTATCACACGGCAACCAAAGTGACCATCAATTACATGGGGTCCTTCAACTTTACCGTACAAGCAGGATCTGCATATTCACAAGGATTCAGGATTTGGGTGGATTGGAACAATGACTTTGATTTCAACGACCCCGGAGAGGATGTATGGAACTCAGGAACATCCTCCACTTCCCCTTTTACAGGTTCTATTACGGCTCCGGCCAATGCTACAGGAGGAACATACCGTATGAGGGTTAGATGTCAATATGCCGGCGTACCATCTGATCCATGCAATTCCATCACATGGGGAGAAGCTGAAGATTATGACATTGTGGTGCTCCCTCCCTATGCCAACGATGCCGGGGTGGCTTCCATCGACACTCCTTATGTGCCGTCTTGCACAGTAGGACAATCCAATGTGGTGATTACCCTGCAAAATATGGGTACCGACACCTTGTTTAACTGCACTGTCAACTGGATGGTCAACGGTGTGGCTCAAACACCTTACAGCTGGACAGGCGTTATCCCTCCCTATCAAACCCTGTCAAATGTCCTGATCGGGAACTATAATTTTTCGGCAGGCGATATTTTAAAAGTGTATACCTCATTACCCAATGGTGTGAATGATTCCATGCCCATGAACGATACGGTTGTGAAAGCTATCAATCCCTCCCTATCCGGAACTTATTATATTGGCGGACCTACTGCCAATTATCCAAGTTTCACCGCTGCGGTCAATGCATTGAATAACTTCGGTGTTTGCGGTCCGGTAACTTTTATCGTGCATGATTCTACATTCAATGAACAAATCACTCTGACTACCGTACAAGGCATGAGTGCCACCAACACCGTAACATTCAAAGGAAAAAACCTCAACTCTGTCTTAACCTTTGCTTCTGCCTCTACTTCCGACAACTATGTCATCAAGTTTGACGGAGGTGCATCTCATTACCGTATCGACAGCCTGCAAATCGTCAATACAGGATCTACTTATGCTTATGTTTTACACTTTAACGGCGGTGAAGATGATATCATCATCGAGAACTGTATCTTGATGAATGATACCAACAACACTTCCACTTCAACCAATAAAACGGTTGTTTACAAAGGATCCGGAACACCTACCAACAACATCAAATTCCTCAACAACACCATCAAAGGAGGTAGCTATGGAATTTATTGGTATGGTCAAAGCACTACCAATCAGAAACACAAATACGGTCTTTGACGGTAACAAATTTATGATGCAATATTACAGACCGCTTCATGTATACTATGCAGACGGATTATCGTTCAACAATAACTATGTAACAGCTTCCATCAATTATTCATCCTCCATTTATCTGGCTTATTTTTACTACGTTGATAAGATTTCTTCCGTACAAAAAAATAAGTTTATTTTCAACAAACCATCCGGTTTTGTCTATGGACTTTACATGTATCAGGCCAATGGTACACCCTCCAATCCCGCACTCTTTGCCAATAACTTCATTGCCATCGGAGACAGCACCAACTCTTCTACATGTTACGGCATCTATGCCTCTACTTGCTCTTACATCAATCTCTATCAATAACAACATTAGTATCCCAAATACGGGCACTACCTATCCCATATACCTAACCGGCGGTGGTGGTTTTAATATCTACAACAACAACATCGCAGCCAGAAAAACGACAGGAGGTTATGCCATTTATATCAGCGGTGCTTTCATCAATAACATGGATTACAACAACTACTTCATCCCCGCCTCCTCCAACTTCGGATACCTCGGTACGGCTTATCCTTCTCTCTATGCATGGCAAATCAATACAGGATTCGATGCCAATTCCTTGTCTGTCAATCCTAAATTCTACTCCGATTTCGACCTGCATTCTTGCCAGGATTCTCTTGCCGGAGCAGGTATGCACATTGCTGCCATCTCTACCGATATCGACGGAAATCCCCGCAATCCCAACTACCCATTTATCGGTGCCGATGTGTTTGCCAACCCTGCTTCCAACAACTTCTTAGGTCCTGATATCGAAAAATGTCCCGGCGATACCGTAACCATCGGATTCCCCGAACCTAACGGAACTTTTGCCTGGTTGCCAACAGGTGATACCACTGCCACCATTCAAGTGGTCAATCCGGGTACTTATACCCTCAATGCCACAAATGCCTGTGGTACAGGTTTTGACAATATCAAAATCACCAATATACCCGATCCTGTTGCCAATTTCACATACACCGGTTCACAATTCATCTTTACCTTCAATAACACATCCACCAACGCTTCTTCCTACTTCTGGGACTTCGGCGATGGAAATACTTCCACCGACATGAATCCTACGCATGTTTATGCATCAGGAGATACCCACACCGTTACACTAATCGCTTATGGGCAGTGTACAAGCGACACCGTAACTTACACTATACCCGGATCACCCAATGCCATCAACGAAACAGATGCCACTACACTTGCCGTTTATCCCAATCCCAACAATGGATTGATCAACGTACGTTTCAACCGGGTATGGAGCAATGCTACGCTTGAAATACTCAATACACAAGGACAGGTAGTGTTCCGTCAAGTGATTAAAGCCAACAACGGCGATGTCTTGCCGGTCGACCTGACCAACCAGGCCAAAGGAATCTATTTCCTTAAACTGCAAGATGATCAATCTGCCATTATCAAAAAGTTGATTATAGAGTAATTAACATTTTTTAAATACTCCAAACACCTTTAAAATAGCGGCTATGAAGCCGCTATTTTTTTTACATCCATATGTATTTAATGGACTTTACATAAACATTCATTATCTTTGTCTCATAAAATGTAAAAAATAATGCTATGAAAAAGATCTTTACTTTATTAATCACGGGTTTCGTTATGTTGATATCATGGGAAACCCATGCAGGAGTGTATTATGACTCCATACCTCAAATTTGTAACTTAGTAACCGGAGGTACTGAGATTGTGAATCATAACAATGCACAATTTGGTGCAATAAACAGTGGTACCTTAGACGTATATTTTACCGGCGATTTGGATTTATCTACGGAATACGTTACCATTTATACTGAGAATGGTGGTGTATTGGGAACACTCCAGGGTATGCAATGCGGAAATGACTTTACCTCATTTACAATTCCTGTTGATTCTATCAATAGTTGGTCTATGGATGGAATCATTACATTTACTTATACGGCAACATCCTCAGTAAATAATATTTGTACGGGTGGCGCATCTTTTTGTATTACCCCGGTATTAACTTACAATTATGTTCAAGGTTACAACAATATTGGTATCGTTTCATTAGACACTCCATCTGTGGCATGCCCGGGTCCTACGCCTGTAGTTGTAACTGTTGGAAATTTTGGAATGAATCAAGTGGATACATTTTCAATTGCATGGGAAATAAATGGAGTACCACAACCGTCTCAAACTTATTATATATTGTTGGATACAAACGGAGGTTCGAATCCAACTACAGCTCAAGTCAATTTAGGTACTATCAATTTAACAACAACCATTAATTTAAAAATATGGACATATAATCCCAACAACGTTCCTGACACAATCAATCAAAATGATACTTTAAATACGATTATTTCCCCTTCTTTGAGTGGAACATTTTACATTGGGGGACCCATGGCAGATTATGCTAGTTTTAATGATGCGGTCAATGCTTTGAATAACTTCGGTGTTTGCGGTCCGGTGACTTTTATCGTGCATGATTCTACATTCAATGAACAAATCACTCTGACCTACCGTACAAGGCATGAGTGCCACCAACACCGTAACATTCAAAGGAAAAAACCTCAACTCTGTCTTAACCTTTGCTTCTGCCTCTACTTCCGACAACTATGTCATCAAGTTTGACGGAGGTGCCTCTCATTACCGTATCGACAGCTTGCAAATCGTCAATACAGGATCTACTTATGCTTTTGTTCTTACACTTTAACGGCGGTGAAGATGATATCATCATTGAGAACTGTATCTTGATGAATGATACCAACAACACTTCCGACTTCAACCAATAAAACGGTTGTTTACAAAGGTTCCGGAACTCCGTGACCAACAACATCAAATTCCTCAACAACACCATCAAAGGAGGTAGCTATGGAATTTATTGGTATGGTCAAAGACACTACCAACAGAAACACAAATACGGTCTTTGACGGTAACAAATTTATGATGCAATATTACAGACCGCTTCATGTATACTATGCAGACGGATTATCGTTCAACAATAACTATGTAAC
Organism: Vicingaceae bacterium; assembly: GCA_026003395.1. NCBI lineage: Bacteria > Pseudomonadati > Bacteroidota > Flavobacteriia > Flavobacteriales > Vicingaceae > Vicingaceae bacterium. Next base: position 10,555 of record BPHE01000014.1, on the reverse strand, counting down.
AGCTTCCATCAATTATTCATCCTCCATTTATCTGGCTTATTTTTACTACGTTGATAAGATTTCTTCCGTACAAAAAAATAAGTTTATTTTCAACAAACCATCCGGTTTTGTCTATGGACTTTACATGTATCAGGCCAATGGTACCCCCTCCAATCCCGCACTCTTTGCCAATAACTTCATTGCCATCGGAGACAGCACCAACTCTTCTACAGGTTACGGCATCTATGCCTCTACTTGCTCTTATATCAATCTCTATCAATAACAACATTAGTATCCCAATACGGGCACTACCTATCCCATATACCTAACCGGCGGTGGTGGTTTTAATATCTACAACAACAACATCGCAGCCAGAAAAACGACAGGAGGTTATGCCATTTATATCAGCGGTGCTTTCATCAATAACATGGATTACAACAACTACTTCATCCCCGCCTCCTCCAACTTCGGATACTTCGGTACGGCTTATCCTTCTCTCTATGCATGGCAAATCAATACAGGATTCGATGCCAATTCCTTGTCTGTCAATCCTAAATTCTACTCCGATTTCGACCTGCATTCTTGCCAGGATTCTCTTGCCGGAGCAGGTATGCACATTGCTGCCATCTCTACCGATATCGACGGAAATCCCCGCAATCCCAACTACCCATTTATCGGTGCCGATGTGTTTGCCAACCCTGCTTCCAACAACTTCTTAGGTCCTGATATCGAAAAATGTCCCGGCGATACCGTAACCATCGGCTTCCCCGAACCTAACGGAACTTTTGCCTGGTTGCCAACAGGAGATACCACTGCCACTATTCAAGTGGTCAATCCGGGTACTTATACCCTCAATGCCACAAATGCCTGTGGTACAGGTTTTGACAATATCAAAATCACCAATATACCCGATCCTGTTGCCGATTTCTCTTACACCGGTTCGCAATTCATCTATACCTTCAATAACACCTCCACCAACGCTTCTTCCTACTTCTGGGACTTCGGCGATGGAAATACTTCCACCGACATGAATCCTACGCATGTTTATGCATCAGGAGATACCCACACCGTTACGCTAATCGCTTATGGGCAATGTACAAGCGACACCGTAACTTACACTATACCCGGATCGCCCAATGCCATCAACGAAACAGATGCCGCTTCACTTGCCGTTTACCCCAATCCCAACAATGGATTGATCAACTTACGTTTCAACCGGGTATGGAGCAATGCTACGCTTGAAATACTCAATACACAAGGACAGGTAGTGTTCCGTCAAGTGATTAAAGCCAACAACGGCGATGTCTTGCCGGTCGACCTGACCAACCAGGCCAAAGGAATCTATTTCCTTAAACTGCAAGATGATCAATCTGCCATTATCAAAAAGTTGATTATAGAGTAATTAACATTTTTTAAATACTCCAAACACCTTTAGAATAGCGGCTTCATAGCCGCTATTTTTTTGTTGTTTAAAGTTAATTTAAAATTTGATAAAAAATTAATATTAAAATCTGATAAAAATTTATATATTTGTTACTCAAATAAAAACCTCTAACTATGAAAAAATTATTATTATTTTTCACATTCAACATTTTATTGTTGAATATTTATGCCCAATGCCCAATCTTTCAAGAAACTTTTAATTCAAGTTTAGGGCAATTTACAGCTGCAAATGGTGTAAATGGTAATTGGATTTTTACCACTTCCTGTAGTCAAAGTAGTGCTTCCGGACATAGTGCACCGGGAAGTGCTTTATTTCAAGGTTCAGGATGCGAATTTGGTAATGGTAGCTTAACTGTTTCTGGTAATCTTGTATCTCCATCAATTTCAATCCCATCTACAGGAGCTACTTTATCATTTAATTACTATGTTAACAATGAATGCTTTACAGTTCCTTGTACCTATGATGTATTAACCGTGCAAATTTCTAATAATGGTGGGTCTACCTTCACAAATATTTTTAGTACCAATAGTAATCCGGGAGGATTATTATTTGGTGGATGGCATAATGTTACCTATAACCTATCATCATTTGCCGGTCAAAATATAATATTAAGATTTAATTTTAACTCAATTGATGGAATTGCAAACAACTATGATGGTATATACATTGATGATGTAATTATTACTGCCCTTTGTCCATATCCGAATGATGCCGGAATTGCATCCATCGACACACCTTATGTGCCTACTTGCTCAGTTGGCAATTCAAATATTGTAGTAACATTAGAAAACTTAGGAACTGACACTCTTTTTAATTGCACAATCAATTGGGAAGTAAACGGAGTGCCTCAAACACCCTACAATTGGTCCGGTGCAATAGCACCATTACAAACTCTTGCAAATGTGGTTATTGGTAATTATACATTTAGCAATGGTGATATACTTAAAGTTTATACCTCAAATCCAAACGGTGTAAATGACTCAATTCCATCTAATGATACGGCAATGATTACTTTAATCCCCTCCCTGTCCGGCACTTATTACATTGGCGGACCTACTGCCAATTATCCAAGTTTCACCGCTGCGGTCAATGCCTTGAATAACTTCGGTGTTTGCGGTCCGGTAACTTTTATCGTGCATGATTCTACATTCAATGAACAAATCACTCTGACTACCGTACAAGGCATGAGTGCCACCAACACCGTAACATTCAAAGGAAAAAACCTCAACTCTGTCTTAACCTTTGCTTCTGCCTCTACTTCCGACAACTATGTCATCAAGTTTGACGGAGGTGCCTCTCATTACCGTATCGACAGCTTGCAAATCGTCAATACAGGATCTACTTATGCTTATGTTCTTACACTTTAACGGCGGTGAAAATAATATTACATCAAAAACTGTATCTTAATGAACGATACCAACAACACTTCCACTTCAACCAATAAAACGGTTGTTTACAAAGGATCCGGAACACCTACCAACAACATCAAATTCCTCAACAACACCATCAAAGGAGGTAGCTATGGAATTTATTGGTATGGTCAAAGCACTACCAACTAGAAACACAAATACGGTCTTTGACGGTAACAAATTTATGATGCAATACTACAGACCGCTTCATGTATATTATGCAGACGGATTATCGTTCAACAATAACTATGTAACAGCTTCCATCAATTATTCATCCTCCATTTATCTGGCTTATTTTTACTACGTTGATAAGATTTCTTCCGTACAAAAAAATAAGTTTATTTTCAACAAACCATCCGGTTTTGTCTATGGACTTTACATGTATCAGACCAATGGTACCCCCTCCAATCCCGCACTCTTTGCCAATAACTTCATTGCCATCGGAGACAGCACCAACTCTTCTACATGTTACGGCATCTATGCCTCAACTTGCTCTTACATCAATCTCTATAATAACAACATTAGTATCCCAAATACGGGCACTACCTATCCCATATACCTAACCGGCGGTGGCGGTTTTAATATCTACAACAACAACATCGCAGCCAGAAAAACGACAGGAGGTTATGCCATTTATATCAGCGGTGCTTTCATCAATAACATGGATTACAACAACTACTTCATCCCCGCCTCCTCCAACTTCGGATACCTCGGTACGGCTTATCCTTCTCTCTATGCATGGCAAATCAATACAGGATTCGATGCCAATTCCTTGTCTGTCAATCCTAAATTCTACTCCGATTTCGACCTGCATTCTTGCCAGGATTCTCTTGCCGGAGCAGGTATGCACATTGCTGCCATCTCTACCGATATCGACGGAAATCCCCGCAATCCCAACTACCCATTTATCGGTGCCGATGTGTTTGCCAACCCTGCTTCCAACAACTTCTTAGGTCCTGATATCGAAAAATGTCCCGGCGATACCGTAACCATCGGATTCCCCGAACCTAACGGAACTTTTGCCTGGTTGCCAACAGGTGATACCACTGCCACCATTCAAGTGGTCAATCCGGGTACTTATACCCTCAATGCCACAAATGCCTGTGGTACAGGTTTTGACAATATCAAAATCACCAATATACCCGATCCTGTTGCCAATTTCACATACACCGGTTCACAATTCATCTTTACCTTCAATAACACATCCACCAACGCTTCTTCCTACTTCTGGGACTTCGGCGATGGAAATACTTCCACCGACATGAATCCTACGCATGTTTATGCATCAGGAGATACCCACACCGTTACACTAATCGCTTATGGGCAGTGTACAAGCGACACCGTAACTTACACTATACCCGGATCACCCAATGCCATCAACGAAACAGATGCCACTACACTTGCCGTTTATCCCAATCCCAACAATGGATTGATCAACGTACGTTTCAACCGGGTATGGAGCAATGCTACGCTTGAAATACTCAATACACAAGGACAGGTAGTGTTCCGTCAAGTGATTAAAGCCAACAACGGCGATGTCTTGCCGGTCGACCTGACCAACCAGGCCAAAGGAATCTATTTCCTTAAACTGCAAGATGATCAATCTGCCATTATCAAAAAGTTGATTATAGAGTAATTAACATTTTTTAAATACTCCAAACACCTTTAAAATAGCGGCTATGAAGCCGCTATTTTTTTTACATCCATATGTATTTAATGGACTTTACATAAACATTCATTATCTTTGTCTCATAAAATGTAAAAAATAATGCTATGAAAAAGATCTTTACTTTATTAATCACGGGTTTCGTTATGTTGATATCATGGGAAACCCATGCAGGAGTGTATTATGACTCCATACCTCAAATTTGTAACTTAGTAACCGGAGGTACTGAGATTGTGAATCATAACAATGCACAATTTGGTGCAATAAACAGTGGTACCTTAGACGTATATTTTACCGGCGATTTGGATTTATCTTCGGAATACGTTACCATTTATACTGAGAATGGTGGTGTATTGGGAACACTCCAGGGTATGCAATGCGGAAATGACTTTACCTCATTTACAATTCCTGTTGATTCTATCAATAGTTGGTCTATGGATGGAATCATTACATTTACTTATACGGCAACATCCTCAGTAAATAATATTTGTACGGGTGGCGCATCTTTTTGTATTACCCCGGTTTTAACTTACAATTATGTTCAAGGTTACAACAATATTGGTATCGTTTCATTAGACACTCCATCTGTGGCATGCCCGGGTCCTACGCCTGTAGTTGTAACTGTTGGAAATTTTGGAATGAATCAAGTGGATACATTTTCAATTGCATGGGAAATTAATGGAGTACCACAACCGTCTCAAACTTATTATATATTGTTGGATACAAACGGAGGTTCGAATCCAACTACAGCTCAAGTCAATTTAGGTACTATCAATTTAACAACAACCATTAATTTAAAAATATGGACATATAATCCCAACAACGTTCCTGACACAATCAATCAAAATGATACTTTAAATACGATTATTTCCCCTTCTTTGAGTGGAACATTTTACATTGGGGGACCCATGGCAGATTATGCTAGTTTTAATGATGCGGTCAATGCTTTGAATAACTTCGGTGTTTGCGGTCCGGTGACTTTTATCGTGCATGATTCTACATTCAATGAACAAATCACTCTAACCTCCGTACAAGGCATGAGTGCCACCAACACCGTAACATTCAAAGGAAAAAACCTCAACTCTGTCTTAACCTTTGCTTCTGCCTCTACTTCCGACAACTATGTCATCAAGTTTGACGGAGGTGCCTCTCATTACCGTATCGACAGCTTGCAAATCGTCAATACAGGATCTACTTATGCTTTTGTTCTTAACTTTAACGGCGGTGAAGATGATATCATCATTGAGAACTGTATCTTGATGAATGATACAAACAACACTTCTACGACATCTACCAATAAAACGGTTGTCTACAAAGGTTCCGGAACTCCGTTGTTAGCAACAACATCAATTTCATCAACAACACCATCAAAGGAGGTAGCTATGGAATTTATTGGTATGGTCAAAGACACTACCAACAGAAACACAAATACGGTCTTTGACGGTAACAAATTTATGATGCAATATTACAGACCGCTTCATGTATATTATGCAGACGGATTATCGTTCAACAATAACTATGTAACAGCTTCCATCAATTATTCATCCTCCATTTATCTGGCTTATTTTTACTACGTTGATAAGATTTCTTCCGTACAAAAAAATAAGTTTATTTTCAACAAACCATCCGGTTTTGTCTATGGACTTTACATGTATCAGGCCAATGGTACCCCCTCCAATCCCGCACTCTTTGCCAATAACTTCATTGCCATCGGAGACAGCACCAACTCTTCTACAGGTTACGGCATCTATGCCTCTACTTGCTCTTATATCAATCTCTATGCAATAACAACATTAGTATCCCAATACGGGCACTACCTATCCCATATACCTAACCGGCGGTGGTGGTTTTAATATCTACAACAACAACATCGCAGCCAGAAAAACGACAGGAGGTTATGCCATTTATATCAGCGGTGCTTTCATCAATAACATGGATTACAACAACTACTTCATCCCCGCCTCCTCCAACTTCGGATACTTCGGTACGGCTTATCCTTCTCTCTATGCATGGCAAATCAATACAGGATTCGATGCCAATTCCTTGTCTGTCAATCCTAAATTCTACTCCGATTTCGACCTGCATTCTTGCCAGGATTCTCTTGCCGGAGCAGGTATGCACATTGCTGCCATCTCTACCGATATCGACGGAAATCCCCGCAATCCCAACTACCCATTTATCGGTGCCGATGTGTTTGCCAACCCTGCTTCCAACAACTTCTTAGGTCCTGATATCGAAAAATGTCCCGGCGATACCGTAACCATCGGCTTCCCCGAACCTAACGGAACTTTTGCCTGGTTGCCAACAGGAGATACCACTGCCACCATTCAAGTGGTCAATCCGGGTACTTATACCCTCAATGCCACAAATGCCTGTGGTACAGGTTTTGACAATATCAAAATCACCAATATACCCGATCCTGTTGCCGATTTCTCTTACACCGGTTCGCAATTCATCTATACCTTCAATAACACCTCCACCAACGCTTCTTCCTACTTCTGGGACTTCGGCGATGGAAATACTTCCACCGACATGAATCCTACGCATGTTTATGCATCAGGAGATACCCACACCGTTACGCTAATCGCTTATGGGCAATGTACAAGCGACACCGTAACTTACACTATACCCGGATCGCCCAATGCCATCAACGAAACAGATGCCGCTTCACTTGCCGTTTATCCCAATCCCAACAATGGATTGATCAACGTACGTTTCAACCGGGTATGGAGCAATGCTACGCTTGAAATACTCAATACACAAGGACAGGTAGTGTTCCGTCAAGTGATTAAAGCCAACAACGGCGATGTCTTGCCGGTCGACCTGACCAACCAGGCCAAAGGAATCTATTTCCTTAAACTGCAAGATGATCAATCTGCCATTATCAAAAAGTTGATTATAGAGTAATTAACATTTTTTAAATACTCCAAACACCTTTAGAATAGCGGCTTCATAGCCGCTATTTTTTTGTTGTTTAAAGTTAATTTAAAATTTGATAAAAAATTAATATTAAAATCTGATAAAAATTTATATATTTGTTACTCAAATAAAAACCTCTAACTATGAAAAAATTATTATTATTTTTCACATTCAACATTTTATTGTTGAATATTTATGCCCAATGCCCAATCTTTCAAGAAACTTTTAATTCAAGTTTAGGGCAATTTACAGCTGCAAATGGTGTAAATGGTAATTGGATTTTTACCACTTCCTGTAGTCAAAGTAGTGCTTCCGGACATAGTGCACCGGGAAGTGCTTTATTTCAAGGTTCAGGATGCGAATTTGGTAATGGTAGCTTAACTGTTTCTGGTAATCTTGTATCTCCATCAATTTCAATCCCATCTACAGGAGCTACTTTATCATTTAATTACTATGTTAACAATGAATGCTTTACAGTTCCTTGTACCTATGATGTATTAACCGTGCAAATTTCTAATAATGGTGGGTCTACCTTCACAAATATTTTTAGTACCAATAGTAATCCGGGAGGATTATTATTTGGTGGATGGCATAATGTTACCTATAACCTATCATCATTTGCCGGTCAAAATATAATATTAAGATTTAATTTTAACTCAATTGATGGAATTGCAAACAACTATGATGGTATATACATTGATGATGTAATTATTACTGCCCTTTGTCCATATCCGAATGATGCCGGAATTGCATCCATCGACACACCTTATGTGCCTACTTGCTCAGTTGGCAATTCAAATATTGTAGTAACATTAGAAAACTTAGGAACTGACACTCTTTTTAATTGCACAATCAATTGGGAAGTAAACGGAGTGCCTCAAACACCCTACAATTGGTCCGGTGCAATAGCACCATTACAAACTCTTGCAAATGTGGTTATTGGTAATTATACATTTAGCAATGGTGATATACTTAAAGTTTATACCTCAAATCCAAACGGTGTAAATGACTCAATTCCATCTAATGATACGGCAATGATTACTTTAATCCCCTCCCTGTCCGGCACTTATTACATTGGCGGACCTACTGCCAATTATCCAAGTTTCACCGCTGCCGTCAATGCCTTGAATAACTTCGGTGTTTGCGGTCCGGTAACTTTTATCGTGCATGATTCTACATTCAATGAACAAATCACTCTGACTACCGTACAAGGCATGAGTGCCACCAACACCGTAACATTCAAAGGAAAAAACCTCAACTCTGTCTTAACCTTTGCTTCTGCCTCTACTTCCGACAACTATGTCATCAAGTTTGACGGAGGTGCCTCTCATTACCGTATCGACAGCTTGCAAATCGTCAATACAGGTTCTACGTATGCTTTTGTTCTTAACTTTAACGGCGGTGAAAATAATATTACAATTAAAAACTGTATCTTAATGAACGATACCAACAACACTTCCACTTCAACCAATAAAACGGTTGTTTACAAAGGATCCGGAACACCTACCAACAACATCAAATTCCTCAACAACACCATCAAAGGAGGTAGCTATGGAATTTATTGGTATGGTCAAAGCACTACCAACAGAAACACAAATACGGTCTTTGACGGTAACAAATTTATGATGCAATACTACAGACCGCTTCATGTATATTATGCAGACGGATTATCGTTCAACAATAACTATGTAACAGCTTCCATCAATTATTCATCCTCCATTTATCTGGCTTATTTTTACTACGTTGATAAGATTTCTTCCGTACAAAAAAATAAGTTTATTTTCAACAAACCATCCGGTTTTGTCTATGGACTTTACATGTATCAGACCAATGGTACCCCCTCCAATCCCGCACTCTTTGCCAATAACTTCATTGCCATCGGAGACAGCACCAACTCTTCTACAGGTTACGGCATCTATGCCTCTACTTGCTCTTACATCAATCTCTATAATAACAACATTAGTATCCCAAATACGGGCACTACCTATCCCATATACCTAACCGGCGGTGGTGGTTTTAATATCTACAACAACAACATCGCAGCCAGAAAAACGACAGGAGGTTATGCCATTTATATCAGCGGTGCTTTCATCAATAACATGGATTACAACAACTACTTCATCCCCGCCTCCTCCAACTTCGGATACCTCGGTACGGCTTATCCTTCTCTCTATGCATGGCAAATCAATACAGGATTCGATGCCAATTCCTTGTCTGTCAATCCTAAATTCTACTCCGATTTCGACCTGCATTCTTGCCAGGATTCTCTTGCCGGAGCAGGTATGCACATTGCTGCCATCTCTACCGATATCGACGGAAATCCCCGCAATCCCAACTACCCATTTATCGGTGCCGATGTGTTTGCCAACCCTGCTTCCAACAACTTCTTAGGTCCTGATATCGAAAAATGTCCCGGCGATACCGTAACCATCGGATTCCCCGAACCTAACGGAACTTTTGCCTGGTTGCCAACAGGTGATACCACTGCCACTATTCAAGTGGTCAATCCGGGTACTTATACCCTCAATGCCACAAATGCCTGTGGTACAGGTTTTGACAATATCAAAATCACCAATATACCCGATCCTGTTGCCGATTTCTCTTACACCGGTTCGCAATTCATCTATACCTTCAATAACACCTCCACCAACGCTTCTTCCTACTTCTGGGACTTCGGCGATGGAAATACTTCCACCGACATGAATCCTACGCATGTTTATGCATCAGGAGATACCCACACCGTTACGCTAATCGCTTATGGGCAGTGTACAAGCGACACCGTAACTTACACTATACCCGGATCACCCAATGCCATCAACGAAACAGATGCCACTACACTTGCCGTTTATCCCAATCCCAACAATGGATTGATCAACGTACGTTTCAACCGGGTATGGAGCAATGCTACGCTTGAAATACTCAATACACAAGGACAGGTAGTGTTCCGTCAAGTGATTAAAGCCAACAACGGCGATGTCTTGCCGGTCGACCTGACCAACCAGGCCAAAGGAATCTATTTCCTTAAACTGCAAGATGATCAATCTGCCATTATCAAAAAGTTGATTATAGAGTAAGATTAATACCCATACATTAATAAAAAGCGGGATCTATTGGTCCCGCTTTTTTATTTTTAAATAT
>BPHE01000013.1 GCA_026003395.1 Vicingaceae bacterium | reverse complement strand
GAGAATTTTATAACCGTCCCGAGAAAATCATACTTACAGCTTCGGGCGGTCCATTCAGGGGCAAAATGAGAAGCCAACTTTTAGATATAAAACCTGAAGATGCATTAAAACACCCCAACTGGTCTATGGGGGCAAAAATCACCATCGATTCGGCCACGTTGATGAATAAGGGACTGGAGGTTATTGAAGCATATTGGTTGTTTGACTTGCCCGCAGAAAATATTGAGGTAGTGATACATCCCGAATCCATTATTCATTCCATGGTTCAGTTTGAAGATGGCAGTGTGATGGCACAATTGGGAATGCCCGACATGCGTGTTCCCATTCAATATGCTTTCACATTTCCCAAAAGATTAAAGAATCATTATCCCCGCATCGATTTCAAACAACTGTCTTGCCTGCATTTCGAACAACCCGATACGGAGACATTTGCCAACCTGCGGCTTGCCTATGAGGCACTAAACAAAGGAGGCAATATACCTTGTGCCTTGAATGCCGCCAACGAAACAGGCGTTAAAGCATTTTTGAACGGTCAGATCGGATTTTTGGATATTCAGGAAGTTAATGCCGTTGTGATGGAAAAAATTGCATATATCTCGCAGCCCTCATTGGATCAGCTGATAGAAACAGACCGCGAAGCCCGCAAAATTGCCACGGATGTAATCGGACAGTTGATTCCATGAATAAACCGGAGAAAGGTGTTAAACTCTAACAAAATTCGCAAAGCAACAGATGCCAAAAAGAAAATTACTATCAGAACAGAAAAATACCCGGAGTTGAAAGAACTTTGGGAAAAACTCAATGAAAAAGTTATTCTGGAGTATAAGTTTGACAATGAAGCCGGCTTCAAAGAATTATTAAAGGAATTTCTAAAAGAAAATGAAAAATACTTTACAGAAGGTGGCATCAACGATAGAATTTCAAAAGTAGAAATTAGAGACAACCAAGCAGAAATCAGAGATTCAGAATCTGTTTACAATCAAAAACTTACAACCCTATCTACCTTGAAATACAGCAATTTTCTGAAAGAACTATCAAAAACACTGAATGTTAACATGAAAACCTTACATGAATCTATTAAAGAGTCAGGAATAAATATCAACCAATATCTTAATCCCATATCCTTAAGAATCATAAAGCAAAATTTCGATGATTTCTTAATGACAAAAGCATTTGAAAAATGCTCCATAGAATACAAAAAAGTATCCAACACCATTCATCCTACCAAACTAACAGACGAACACGGCAATGTACTAAAAGAAATTTCAGCCACAGACATTGGTATTTTATTCTCTGACGAAAAAGTCGCCGATTCTTATCTCTTTGAAGAAATGTTTTATGATTCCGAATTAGAAAAAGAAAATATTCAAACAGAGATAGAAGAAGTGGTTGTATTTACCAAAATACCGAAAAACTCCATTAAAATTCCCGTGGCCGGCGGCAAGTCCTATTCTCCCGATTTTGCCTATGTATTGAAATACAACAATGGCGAAAAGAAACTGCATTTTATTGTAGAAACAAAAAACTATCCCAACGAAAGCGGCTTAAGCGAGGAGGAAAAAATGAAAATCAAGCATGCGGAAGCTTACTTTGGCGGAAAAGTAAAAATTGTCTTTAAGACACAATTCAGCAATAAAAAAATAGTGGAATTGTTAAAAGAAATAAATACAACAGACGAATAATATTTGTGTCATTGGATAATGGCATATGTTTTCATTTCCCGAGATATTCTTTAAATAAGAATAAATAGTTTGATTTGTGTCGGTTTTCGATAAAATCGGTTATCACGTCAAAAAAATCACCATTGGAATTTTAAACTTGGTTAAGTAATGTTTCGGAGGGTGGTTTTTTCTGTAAATTTACGCTCAATTTTAACCCATGGACAAGTTTTTATTAAAAAATATACCCGGTCAGAGACAGGCATTGGCAAACTTCATCCGCATGAATCAAACGGGAAAACTGCCACATGCCATGATTTTGATTGGTCCCGAAGGAAGTGGAGATCCGTATATGCCATTGGCCATGGCGGCATATTTGATGTGTCAAAACAATGAGCATGGCGATGCTTGTGGGGTATGTGCAAATTGTAAAAAAACTGCTGCTTTTTCGCATCCTGATTTGATACAGGTGTTTCCGGTAACGACCACAAAAGAGGTGAAATCCAAACCTACAGCCGATCAATTCCTGCATAAGTGGAAAGAGTTTGTAGCCGCATATCCTTTTGCCGGATTGACCAAATGGTTGGAGTTTATCGGTTCAGAAAACAAGCAAGGAAACATCTCTGTAGAAGAAAGTCAACGGGTGGTCAAAGCCCTGCAATTGAAAAGCTACGAAGGAGGTAAAAGGGTCATTTTTATTTGGCATGCAGACAGAATGAACATAGCAGCGGCAAACAAATTGCTCAAAGTGTTGGAAGAACCGCCCGAAAACACTTATTTTATACTCACAACCCATCATGCTGAAGATATTCTTCCAACCATCCTGTCGCGTTTGCAAATAATACGTCTGAAACCGTTTGATCATGATGAAGTGATGGCTTTTCTCAAAACACAATATGATATACAAAACGAACAGGCATTGAAAGAATTGGTCAATATGGCTGAGGGCAATCTGGCTCAATTGGTCGAATGGATAAATAACGATACCGGCCGCGAATCGTATTTTGAAAAAATGCGTTCGTTTCTTTTGGATGCCTATTATCTGAAATTTCATGAGATGTCCACTTTTGCCGATGAAATGAGTAAATGGCCAAAAGAAAAACAGAAAAATTTTATGTTGTATATCATGAGTGTTTTTAGAAAAATATTACGTCAGCAATTTGATTCGGGCATTTTTATGGTATCTAACGATACAGAAAAAAATTTTATAGAAAAATTATCACAGCAAATAGACAGGCAATTGTGGTTGGAAATGTTGGACCGCATGGATCTTTACTATATGTGGCTGGAAAGAAACGTAAATGCAAAAATGATTTGGATGGATTTTGGGATAAGATTTATCGCATTGATGCGTACAAAAAAACTTACATTTGCCTGATAAAAATTATTTATGGCTTGCGGAACTTGTTTTAAAAATAAAGACATTATAAAAAATGGTGGATACCGTCAGTCCGGAGGATGTGGCAATTGTAGTTCAGATAAATTGACCGTATTCAATTGGCTTGCCGGCATATCCGACCCTTCGGTCGATGGGCCGGCCTGGGTTGAAGTAAGGTTTAAAAACTCAAGGAAAAATTATTACATCAACCCGGAAAAATTGCCGGTGAAAGAAGGGGATGTGGTTGCCGTGGAAGCACAAACAGGACATGATATTGGCGTGGTTTCATTGACCGGTCCTTTGGTGTTGCGTCAAATGGCAAGAAAAAACATAGCCGCAGACGAAAAAAATGCAAAAAAAATATATAGAATAGCCCGACAAAAAGATATTGATATTTGGCAAGAAGCAATAAAATTGGAAGAATCGACCAAAAAACGCGCCCGGGAGATTGCTGCATCCATGGGATTGGTGATGAAGATCAACGATGTGGAATATCAAGGAGATAAAACAAAAGCCACTTTTTATTATACCGCCGAAGGAAGAGTTGATTTCAGGGAGTTGATCAAGGTGTATGCGAGGGAATTCAAGGTTAAGATTGAAATGCGTCAAATCGGGATGCGTCAAGAAGCGGCAAGGTTAGGGGGCATAGGAAGTTGTGGCAGAGAGCTGTGTTGTTCTACCTGGCTTACCGATTTCCGTTCGGTCAATACACAGGCAGCCCGATATCAACAATTGGCATTCAACCCTTCAAAACTCACCGGTCAGTGCGGGAAATTGAAATGCTGCTTGAATTATGAATTGGACCAGTATGTCGAAGCATTAAATGAATTTCCCGATACCGAAATAAAACTTCAAACAAAAGCAGGTACGGCGGTTTTTCAAAAATTGGATGTGTTTAAAAAGAAAATGTGGTATGCATATGAACATGATCCGTATAACTTTATAGAACTGGATCTAAACCGGGTAAAAGAAATCATCGAATTGAACAAAAAAAATATCATTCCCGATCAATTGAAAGAATTAACTTCGGTGACGATGCCGGAAGACCCCGGCTTTACCAATGTTGTGGGGCAGGATAGTGTGGATCGTTTTGACAAAAAAAATAAAAGAAAAAAGAAAAAACGATCGTCAAACAGAAATAAAGGAAACAAGCAGTGATAAACATACCGACTTTAAATAGGATATCGATAATAACATTATTGGTGGTTTTGGCCGCTTGTGATAAAACAAGAGTATTTGAAAAAAACTTGCCTGTGGAAGGTGATGGATGGCATAAAGACAGCACTGCTTATTTTTATTGGGAAATAGAAGACACTGCAAATTTTTACAATGTTTTGATCAATGTGCGTCATCTGACCGGCTACTCTTATCGCAATCTCTATCTTTTTATCGATTGGTATTCGCCGTCAAAGAAGCATGCGAGAGACACATTCAACATTATACTTGCTGACGAGAAAGGCAAATGGTTGGGAGAAGGGTCAGGGAACGTCAGATTTCGTACTGCACCATATAAAATTGGTGTGAAATTTCCGGAACCGGGCAGGTATGTTTTAAAAATCAAACAGGCCATGCGTCATGAACAGTTAAAAGGAATACTCGATTTGGGAGTGCGTGTTGAAAAAGGTGTACCTTTAACAAATCAATATGAAAATTAATTGGGTAAAAATAATTTGGGGACTATTTGCCATATTTTGGTTTTCATTTGCCGGAATATTGATTTGTGCTTACAAAGGGTGGTTGTTTTTTGACCCATTGCCGGACCTTGAGGAATTGGAAAATCCCGTAACCAACCTTGCATCAGAAATTATTTCATCCGACAATAAAGTTTTGGGGCATTATTTCCGCGAAAACAGGGTTAACGTTAACTTTCATCAAATTTCACCTTATGTGGTGAATGCTTTGGTTGCCACCGAAGACGAAAGGTTTTATCAACATCCCGGCATTGATGTCAGATCTTTGGCCAGGGCAATAGCCAAGCTTGGCAAATCCGGCGGAGCCTCCACCATCACACAACAGTTGGCAAAAATGATGTTTACCGATCCTGCACGCAATACTTTCAAACGAATTTTGCAAAAAATTCAAGAATGGATCATTGCTTATCGTCTTGAGAAAATGTATACCAAAGAAGAAATCCTAACCATGTATCTAAACAGGTTGGATTTTGTGAATCATGCAGTGGGAATAAAATCGGCTGCTGAGATTTATTTTTCAAAAGATCCTTCCGAATTGCAATTGCATGAAGCTGCCATGCTCGTGGGAATGGCTAAAAATCCTTCATTATTTAATCCTTTAAGGAGGCCGGACACGACACTCTACAGACGCAATGTAGTATTTGCGCAAATGTTGAGAAATAAAATGATTACCAAAGAAGAGTTTGACTCATTAAAAACCTTACCGCTCGGATTGAACTTCAAGAGTGTGGATCATAAAGAAGGATTGGCCCCATATTTCAGGGAAGTGCTAAGGTTGAAACTTCAAGAACTATTACAGGAAAAAGATCCGGAAACCGGCGAGTTTATCATCAAAAAGCCAAATGGCAAGCCGTATGATTTCTATAAAGACGGACTCAGGATTTACGTCACAATTGATACGAGGATGCAAGCCCTGGCCGAAAAAGCAGTAAAAGAACATTTATCCAAGGAATTACAACCGGCTTTGTTTAAAGAACTTAAACGCAGGAAGAATCCCCCGTTTGATAACCGTTTGAGTAAGAAAGAGATTGAATCTATACTTTGGACAGCCATCAAACGTTCGGAATTGTACAGAATATACCGGGGTAAAGAGTGTCCCAATTGCCACCGTCGGGGAGGAGTGTTGCGAATTTATAAAGAGAACGGCATGCAATGGGCCGAATGTACGGCAGAAGACTGCGGAAATATTTCTAGAGTCGTACCTGAAGATTCTATTTGGTATTATTTCGAACAACCCAAACAAATGCGAGTGTTTACCTGGCAAGGAGAGATAGACACATTGATGTCGCCCCTTGATTCGATAAAATATTACAAAAGCTTTTTGCAAGCCGGTTTGATGTCGATAGACCCTACCACAGGATATATTTATGCCTGGGTTGGCGGTATCGATTACAAACATTTTGCATATGATCACGTATATCAGGCCAAACGTCAGGTTGGTTCAACATTTAAACCGATTGTTTATACGGTGGCTATTCGTGAAGGATTGTCCCCTTGCACCGAAATACCCAACATACCTTATACTTTCTATAAAGGAGAATTTGGATTGTTGCAAGATTGGACACCAAAAAATTCCGAAAACGATTATGGTTATAATGTTACGCTGAAATATGGATTGGCAAATTCGTTAAATACAGTAACCAGTTGGATCATGAAAAAATTTGGGCCACAACCTGTCGTTGAATTGGCTAGAAATATGGGTATCGAAAGTCATCTCGAACCCGTTCCGTCATTATGTTTGGGAGTGGCCGACATTAGTGTTTTTGAAATGACCGGAGCTTTTGCTACATTTGCCAATAAAGGTATATGGATCGAGCCGACTTATCTACTTAGAATAGAAGACAAGCACGGTAATGTGATTAAAGAATTTAAACCAAGGTCAAAAGAAGCCATGGACGAAAAAACTGCATACATCATGTTGCAAATGTTAAAAGCTGTAGTGGATGGTGCATATAATGAAACAAAAGGCAAGTCCACCGGAACAGCCATGCGATTAAGAGGCACACCCACCGAAAGCCGTCCTTACGTTGGGTTTAGAAATCCCATTGCAGGCAAAACCGGAACCACACAAAACAATTCAGATGCATGGTTTATCGGACTCACCCCTGATCTGGTCACGGGTGTTTGGGTGGGTGCTGAAGACAGAAGCGTGAGATTCTCTTCTACATACTATGGACAAGGTGCCAACATGGCATTGCCTATTTGGGGATATTACATGAAATATGTTTATGCTCATCCACAATTGAAAATATCTCAAGGAGATTTCGAAAAACCTGATATCCCCATCGATGTGCCCATTAATTGCAAAGAAAAAACTCAGATGCAAAATGGTTATGATATTGAATTTTAAAAATTAATGATATGATAAACAAAGTAGTTGCCAATGCCGACGAAGCCATCAAAGACATCAAAGACGGAATGACTTTGATGTTGGGTGGTTTTGGACTTTGCGGAATTCCTGAAAATTGTATTGCTGCCCTGGTGCGAAAAGGAGTGAAGAACCTGACCTGCATCTCGAACAATGCCGGGGTGGATGATTTTGGGATAGGACTCATGTTGCAAAACAAACAAGTGAAAAAAATGATTGCTTCGTATGTGGGCGAAAATGATTTGTTTGAGCAACAACTGTTATCCGGTGAGCTCGAAGTTGAACTCATTCCACAAGGCACATTAGCCACAAGGTTGCTTGCGGCCGGTTATGGGATGCCTGCCATTTGGACACCCGCAGGGGTTGGGACAGAGGTAGAAAAAGGCAAAGAAAAACGTAAGTTTACATTTTACGGTCAAGAAAAAGAATATTTATTGGAATATGCCCTGGAAGCCGATTTTGCTTTGGTCAAGGCCTACAAGGGAGATACAATGGGTAATTTGATTTTCCGTAAAACTGCAAGAAATTTTAACCCATTGATGGCAATGGCTGCAAAAACAACAATTGCCGAAGTGGAAATTTTGGTACCTGCCGGAGAGCTTGACCCGGACGAAATACATACTCCCGGCATTTTTGTACATCGTATATTCCAAGGAGAAAAATATGAAAAAAGAATTGAGCAAAGAACCGTAATCAAAAAATCATAGCATATGGCATTGACAAAAGAACAAATAGCAATGAGAATTGCCAAGGAGCTCAAAGATGGTATGTATGTCAACCTTGGCATAGGTATTCCTACATTGGTGGCCAATTATATTCCAAAAGATATACAAGTAATCTTGCAATCGGAAAACGGCTTGTTGGGAATAGGGCCCTTTCCATACGAAGGAGAAGAAGACCCCGATTTAATCAATGCCGGAAAACAAACAGTTACAGCCATACCCGGAGCTGCCTTTTTCGACTCAGCCATGAGTTTTGGCATGATTCGGGCCGGGAAAATCGATTTGACCGTGCTTGGGGCCATGGAAGTAGCCGACAATGGAGATATTGCCAATTGGAAAATTCCCGGTAAAATGGTTAAAGGCATGGGTGGGGCAATGGATTTAGTGGCTTCGGCCCGCTATATCATCGTTGCCATGCAACATACCAACAAAGCCGGTGAATCAAAATTGCTCAGGGAGTGCACATTGCCACTGACAGGCAAAAGGTGTGTCAAAAAAATTGTGACCGATCTCGCTGTTTTGGAAGTAACGCCCAATGATGGATTCCGTCTGTTGGAACGCGCACCGGGAGTGAGTGTGGATGAAATTAAGGCAAAAACTAAAGGGAGATTGATTGTAGAAGGAGATATCCCCGAAATGCAATTTTAAATTTACCAAATTTTTGAACATTTTTTAATGGTTGTCGGTTATTCCGGCAACCATTTTTATTTTAAAGATGTATTGAGAAATTTTGATTTTAGGAGAATTCTTTTGACTTCGACATATTCTTATTGTTTTTGAGGTACTCAATTTCTTAAATCCTTGATTTTTTAACCCATATTTGTTGCAAAATCTTATTGCCGGGGATTTGATACCTCACCCCGCCCTTTCGGGCACCCCTCTCCTTGATAAGGAGAGGGGTTTGGGGAGAGGTCTTGACTTCTCAATTGCAAAATCCTTGCCTGCCGGACATTTTACGTTTCCATAAACTCGAAATTGCATCAAAATCCAATTGCCGGGGATTTGATACCTCACCCCGCCCTTACGGGCACCCCTCTCCTTGTGAAGGAGAGGGGCTCGGGGAGAGGTCTTGATTTCTCAATTGCAAAATCCTTGCCTTCCGGACATTTTACGTTTCCATAAACTCGAAATTGCATCAAAATCCAATTGCCGGAGAGTTGAAAACCTCACCCCGCCCTTTCGGGCACCCCTCTCCTTGCGAAGGAGAGGGGCATGGGGAGAGGTCTTGACCATCTCTCTTTTTTTTCTCCTCCAATTCTTTAAATCATATTTTTTATGTTGTCTTGCGTTTCCATTGACACATATAAAAATTGTTAATTTGTTGCAGACATGGGACTAGAAAAGCATGACAGAAATCAAGAAACTGCAAACAATTGGAATAAAAGAGATAGAGAAAGATGTAATAGATGGAATATAGATGGAGAATTATCAGATAAAAAGAATGTAGGCCAAAGTATAAAAAACATGTTGTTCATTATCAATAAATCGACATTCTAAAGTGTAAAAGTCAAGAATTCATTCGGTAATTGATAATATTTTCGATTACCTTTGTCAAAAGGGCGTTAAAGAATGTTTTATATCTACAGGATAATTTGGGTAATCATCATTTTATTTTTCGTTACATGCCAAAAGAACCCTGAGAAAATTATTGAAAAAAAATTTCACATACCGGAAGATATAGATTTAGGCAACGAACCATTGGATTCGTTGAAAAACCTGCTTCAATGGGCAAAAAAACAAAACGGATATCCGGCAGATACATTGAAAGTAAGATTGATGTTGGAAATTGGGTGGGAAATATTGTATAACGATCCGGAAAAATCGATGAAATATGCTGTTGAAGCAGAAAATATTATCAACCGATTGAAAAAAATTTTTCCTAACGATACCAATCTTTCAAGGTTGGAAATTAATTTATTCTCGATATTGGCGGCAAATTATTACATACGCTCTGACTATTTGAAAGCACTCGATAATTATTTCGTCGCATTAAAAATTGCCAAAAAGTTAAAGAATGACTACGCTGTTGCAAGAATTACGGCAAATATTGGTATTGTTTATCAGGACATGGAGCAATTTCAAAAAGCCATAGAATATTATCAACAGGCATTGGCGTTGGCACGTAAATTAAACAATCAATTGGGCGTTTCCATTATACTTGGAAATTTGGGCAGTACCTATTACCGGATGAAGGATTATGATCGGTCGCTAGATTATTATATCGATGCATTGAAAATCAGAAAAGAGTTAAATAACCCGCAACTAATAGCCGGAACGTTAAATAATATCGGTTTGGTTTATCTGGATATTTCTAAAACCTTACAAAACAATGAACATCAAAAAGACAAAGATAGATTTCTCACTTTGGCCGAAGAATATTTTAAACAATCATTAATAATAGCCGATTCATTGAAAGATTTAAACCAGCTGGCACTGGTGAAAGAGAATCTGGGACAATTATATCTGGAAAAAGGAGAATATACCAAAGCCAAAAAGATGCTCGAAGAAGCCCTTGTTATTGACACTACATATGATTTTAAAGAATATGCCCGCCAAACAATTGAAAGTATGTCAACGTTGTATGATTCGATCTCAAAACTTCATCTGAAAAATGATTGCCAATTAGCATACGCACTGAAAGACAAAGCAATGAAATATCTTATGCAGACCTTCAGGATGAAAGAAGAATTGTTGAAAGAAAACAACCAAAACGATTTGATTAAGAAAGAGTTGAAATTTCAATATGAGTTGGAAAAAGCAAAACAACAAGCCGAATATGAGAAAAATATGGCTGTCAAAAAAGAAGAAAATAAAAAGCAGAAGCAGGCATTGATTCTGTTGGGATGCTTTTTATTGATATCATTGGGATTTTTGGTTTTTATAAACCGTCAAAAGAATATTATTCTGAAACAAAAGCAGTTGGTAGAAGAACAAAAGCAAGTGATCGAAATAAAAAACAAAGATATCCGGGAAAGTTTGCAATATGCCCGGAAAATACACCGTTCAAAAATGCCCTCCATTGATGGATTGAAAAATTTTTTTAACGATGTCTTTCTTCTTTATAGGCCTAAATTTGAAGTGGGAGGAGATTTTTATTATTTCAAACAATATGATGAATGGTTGTATTTAGCCGTGGGTGATTGTACCGGTCATGGAGTTCCGGGGGCTTTGCTTTCCATGATATCGGTTGAGATGATAGACGGATTGGCAAAAAAGAAAATGTTGCCAAATGAGATTTTAAAAGAAATGAACAATCAATTTCATGAAAACACCAATCAAAACAGCGACAGGTTTACTTCCGACGGTTTGGTATTGGGTTTGTTGGCGGTTAATCTGACAAATCAAGAAATCATGTTTTCCGGTGCCAACAGGCCTTTATGGATTTGGAGGAATGACAATAAAATGTTGGAAACTGTAAAACCGGATATATGGGATATAGGAGGTTTTGCTCCTAAAGACACAACCTACTCACTTCATAAATTAAACGCAGGAAAAGGTGATATTTTTTATCTGTTTTCTGATGGATATCCCGATCAAATTGGTGGTGAGAAATTGAAAAAATTTTCATTAAAAAGATTTCAACAATTACTAAATGAAATAAGCGAATTGCCATTTGCCAAACAAGAAGAAATATTAACATCTGCTTTTGAAGAATGGCAGGGGAAAAACGAACAAACAGATGATGTGATTGTGATGGGCGTGAGGTTGTGAAAATTTTAAAAGATGTTTTAATCTTTCGATCAATTCCCTCACTTTTTTTAATTTAGCCAAAAAAAACATGAGTCAATTTGGAATGCCTGCTAATCTGCTTGAATTGAAGGTTTCAGAAACTGCCGAAACACTTATTGGCTCTGAAATCATAAAATTGGCCGGAGAAATAAGGGAAAAAATACAAGCAGGCCATAAAATTTATAATTTAACCATTGGAGATTTTAATCCCGAAATTTTCCCCATTCCGGATTCATTGTTAGAAGGGATTATTGAGGCATACAAACACAAGGAGACCAATTATCCTCCATCCGAAGGGATATTAGAGCTGAGAAAAGCCATTTCGAGATTTATTCATACAAGATTGGGACTTGAATATAACATAGATCAAATATTGGTGGCCGGGGGGGCAAGGCCTTTGATTTATGCCATATACAAAACTATATTGGATCCGGGGGATATAGTGCTATATCATACACCTTCGTGGAACAATAATCATTACACGCATTTGATGCAGGCCAAGGGTGTGGCTTTCGAAACGTCGCCGGTAAATTATTTCATGCCGGTTGCAGAAGATATCCGGCCATATATTCAAGATGCCACATTATTGGCTTTGTGCTCACCCCTTAACCCAACAGGAACAGTTTTTTCCAGACATCAATTAGAAAAAATTTGCGAATTGGTATTGGAGGAAAATATTGCCAGGGCCGGCAAAAAGAAACCTTTGTATGTTATGTATGATCAAGTTTATTGGACATTAACCCACAAAGATAACTTTCATCACGATCCGGTTACCCTTTATCCTGAAATGAAAAATTTTACAATCTATGTGGATGGTATATCCAAAGCATTTGCGGCAACCGGGGTAAGAGTAGGTTGGTCGTTCGGGCCTCAAAAAATCATTGAAAAAATGAAATCTGTTTTGGGTCACATGGGGGCGTGGGCACCAAAGCCCGAACAGGTAGCCACTGCAAAGTTTCTTATGGATGATCAAAAGGTTGATGATTATTTGGAAGTTTTTAAAAATGAGCTTTGTCAACGTTTAGATGCTTTATATCATGGTTTTGTGAGTTTACGCGAAGAAGGATTCAAGGTTGATGCCATACCGCCACAAGCAGCAATTTATCTCTCTGTACAATTTGACATTACAGGCAGACAGTATAATGGCAAAGTATTGCAAAATGCCGAGGATATTGCCGGATTCTTATTAAAAGAAGCAAATCTGGCTATCGTACCATTCTATGCTTTTGGTACATCAAAAAATTTTAATTGGTTCAGAATTTCAGTAGGAACATTAAGAAAAGAAGACATACCGGAGATAATCAAAAAACTCAAAGATGCACTGTTAAAGTTGTCTTAAAGCTAAATTATGAAAAATCAAAATAATTATTGTGTGATAATGGCCGGAGGAATTGGAAGCAGATTCTGGCCAAAAAGTCGAACATCACTGCCTAAACAATTTATTGATTTTCTTGGGATTGGAAAATCCTTGTTGCAACTTACCTATGAAAGATTTGAACAATTTATTCCAATAAAAAACATTTACGTGGTCACTCATGCTGATTATTACGATCTCGTGAAACAACACATTCCTGACCTGCAAGACAATAATATACTTTTGGAACCATCAAGAAAAAATACGGCTCCCTGTGTTGCCTATGCTTCTTTTAAAATAAAAAAAATCAATCCCAACGCCAACATTATTGTGTCGCCTTCGGATCATTTGATATTGAAACAAGATAAATTCAAAGAAATTGTCTTGCAGGCATTTGATTTTGTTTCAGAAAACAATGCATTGGTGACACTTGGCATCACACCTACAAGACCCGATACCGGTTATGGTTACATTCAAATTTCCGATCAGGGCCGTTTCCCGTTTTTTAAAGTCAAAACATTTACTGAAAAACCTTCCTTATCTTTGGCCAGACAATTTTTAGAGTCCGGCGATTTTGTATGGAACTCAGGAATGTTTGTATGGAATGTGCAAACTATCATCGAGGCATTCAAAAAGTACGAACCAGAGATATATCAATTGTTCAATGAAGAATTCGCAAATCTTGCAACACCTTATGAAGCTGAATCGGTATCAAAAATATATTCACTCACCAAATCTATATCGGTAGATTATGCCATTATGGAGAAAGCCGAGAATGTCTATGTGATTGCCGCCGATATTGATTGGAGTGATTTGGGAACTTGGGGGTCAATTTATGATAAATTGCCCAAGGACGAGCAAGAAAATGCTATCGTTGGCAAGCATGTTATGATTTATGATACATCTCAAACTATGATCAATGTGCCCGACGAAAAGTTGGTAGTGCTTCAAGGGTTGAAAAATTACATTGTTGTTGATACACAAGACGCCTTGCTTATTTGTGAGAAAAATCAAGAACAAAGGATTAAAGAGTTTGTTGATGATATTAAATTGAAAAAATGGAAAAAATATCTTTAATTGATTTTTGATAAAACGTGAATTTATTTTATCATATAGGTAATTATTTTATATTAATGGCAAGAGTTTTCCAACGACCGGAAAGATACAATATGTTTTTCAGGTCGTTGATCAACGAAATTGCCGCTATTGGGCTAGGTTCCATGGGTATTGTTGCCATCATTTCGTTATTTATGGGAGCAGTAATAACCTTACAAACTGCATCAAACATTGATAGTCCCTGGATACCACTCTATACCGTAGGATTCACGACCAGACAATCGGTGATATTGGAATTTTCACCTACCATTATTGCACTGATACTTGCAGGAAAAGTAGGGTCAAATATCGCATCGGAAATCGGTTCTATGAGGATAACCGAACAAATTGATGCTTTGGAAATCATGGGAGTAAATTCGGCTTCGTATTTAATTCTACCGAAAATCATCGCGGCTGTCATTATCAATCCTTTTGTCATAATTTACAGCATGTTTCTTGGAATAGGAGGAGGTTGGATAGTGGCCGAATTATCGGATATAGTTACTACTAGCCAATATCTTTATGGTATTCAGTATGACTTTGACCCATTCAACATTACCTATGCTTTAGTCAAAACAGTGGTTTTTGCCATTGTTATAACCTCAATACCTGCTTATCATGGGTATTATGTACGTGGCGGGGCATTGGAAGTGGGCAAAGCCAGTACCCGGGGTGTTGTTTACAGCAGTGTAGTAGTTTTGATACTTAATTATGTCATTACACAAATTATGCTTATATGATCGAAGTCAGGCACTTATATAAATCTTTTGGACAAAAATTGGTGCTGGAAGACGTGTCTTTTTCTTTCGAGAGAGGTAAAACAAATCTGATCATTGGGGCCAGCGGAAGTGGAAAATCAGTTTTCATAAAATGTATTGTGGGGTTGCATAAACCAAACAGTGGAAAAGTATTGTTCGATGGCAGGGATTTTTATGCAATTTCCACTAAAGAAAGAAAAGAAATTAGAAGTGAAATTGGCATGTTATTTCAAAGTTCTGCCTTGTTTGATTCCATGACGGTCGAAGAAAATGTCATGTTTCCATTGAGGATGTATAGTAATCTGTCAAAAGCAGAAATGCTTAAAAGGGTTAATTTTTGTTTGGAAAGGGTCAATTTAAAAAACGTAAATAAACTATTTCCTGCCGAAATCAGTGGAGGTATGCAGAAGCGTGTCGGCATTGCCCGTGCTATTGTTTTAAATCCAAAGTATCTTTTTTGTGATGAACCCAATTCAGGATTAGACCCACAAACCTCTATTCTAATAGATAACTTGATACAGGATATAACAAAAGAATATAATATTACAACCGTAGTAGTTACACATGACATGAACTCTGTGATGGAAATTGGAGAAAATATCGCATTCATTTATCAGGGCAAGTTATGGTGGCATGGTAACAAGGAGTCGATATTACATTCGAATAACAAAGAATTGAATGAATTTGTGTTTGCTTCAAGAATGATGCAGTATGCCAAAAAAACTATGGGATAACCAATTTAAATCCCCAATGATATTCATAATTTTTTAAAAGCAAGTATGTAAATCCTTTCAATTCTTCAGGAATATACAGAAAATTTTCTAATCCGACTTTCCCTTTTGAAATTATTTTTCCGGTTGCATCAACCCAATAAAATTCCGTCACACCCGGTATTATATGGTCAACATATATGTGGCGGTTTTGTAAATCCATTTTAATGAACTCTCCATGATGGGTATTTTCGTCAATACCGACATTGTCTTGTACTATGGCAAATATTGCAATATTTACATCAAGTTGATTTTGATAAATTGTATTGACCTGATACCATTTGTTCTGATATTTTCCGTGGGCACCAAGAAATCCGTCACCATCAGCATCTGCCCAAATACCAATGGAGTCGCCTTTGTTATAGAGATCTTGCAAATCGATTGTCACATAAAAATCTCCTACAAGGTTGTAAACATTATTGATGGGCACAGATGTAAATACCATAGTTTGAGAGTTTGTATCGATTGCTGAAAAGCTTAAAAAACTTGTATCACCCATCGTAAAGCCGGGTCCTTCAACCGGTTGCGTATTATTGGGTAATGTTCCTCCGGTGGAACCAGCAGGTTGTATGCTTGATAAATAAATCTTTAATTGGCTATTGCCATTCATTGCCTTTTTTTCTCCGAATGCTATGAGAACTTCTGTAGCTTTATTGAGTTTCAAAGGATTGAGTTGTTTTTGCGATATATGTGTAAACCCCTTAGTATTTCCAAACTTATTTGTGCCAAAGACATACCCTCCCATGGAGTTCTTATATAAATAAATTGAACTTTGCAGGGCAAATACAGTGTCGATATTCAGTGTGTCGATATTGACTTTATTTATTGGACGGTGTTGTTTAAGTTGTTTGGCAATATAAAAATCTTGTGTTTGTGAATATAATATAGCATTGTATAGGCAAGTGAATAAACAAAAAAATTTTATACGAGAGATAAAATTCATGGCATAAAAATAAAAAAAGCCGTGGAATCCACGGCTTTTTGGAGAAAAATCTTGTTAATTTATTTGTTAACTGTAAACTTTTTAACAGAGGAAAGCTCTCCGTTTAAATAAACTGAAAAGAAATAAATTCCGTCATTCAATTGATCAGTTGATAATGTTTCTTTGTAAGTACCTGAAGCGAGGGAAGAAACTTTTTCATAAACAGTTCTTCCGGTGATGTCTTTAATATTGATAATCACATTTCCATTAGTATTTAAAGAATATACCAAATTGATTAAATCTTTGGCAGGATTTGGATAAACCGAAGCGGATACGTTTTTGTTAAGTTCGTTTATTCCACTTGCAGGATCTGTAGTTACATGCACCCAGATGGCCCAATTTTGTATATAAGATTCACTATCCCCTTGGTCTTTACTACCATTTCCATTGCAATCATAGAAAATGTTGGCGCCATTGCTTGTTGGTAAAGTGCCATATTGTTTGTATTTCCACCAAGTGGAGTATGAGTTTGCTCTTGCTCCATATCCAAAATAGAAGGATTTTCTTGCAGTATAAGTGCATTGTCCTGATTGACCTAAATTGTCAAATCCGGCAATTACTCCAAATGTATCGGCCGGGGCGCCTTTGTATTCCAGAACAACAGCCCATTTTTGCGAAGAGCTCATGGTGAAATTTGGTGTTGTTGTGGCAACAAACGAACTTAACCAATCATTGTTGGAAGATAAGCCACTATTTGTAACGATAGTGGTAGTATTCAAAACATTATTGGGTTGTGGATAACCTTGTCCGGTTGCACTTACAATTTTAAATACAATAGTATCATTTGTCCCGGAAACATTACTGTGTCCGACAGCTGCAAAAATAGAGTCCACTCTTATGCTGGTAAAATCAGTACCGGGGATATAGGTAGGACCATTGTTATAAGAATCTAAAATACTATCAAAGGAAACCACGGCATTGAACTGTAAGCTTGGAAATTCCGTCATTAAACCGGTAGAATCAGAGGTGTTTAATGCCCAGATAAATCTTTTGTAATCTGTAGCCAGGTATTCATCCCCATAATCATAATCAATGTAAAATTGATTGAACGCTTTAGATGAATTGATTGTTTTTTTGGGAATGGAAATAGGGGTTTTTCCTCCCATTGTTGGCTCAATCAGGGATCCTTGTCCCATTACGCTTCCACAAATTAGGGAAGCAGCCATAAAAGTAAAAATGTAATTCTTTTTCATAATGTTGTAGTTTATTTTTTTAAAAATTTAGCCCTATGGCTTTTCCATAGGGCTAAATTAAGAAAAAATAAATAATCGTAAAAAATTTATTTAACTATGTTAATTTTTTTGAATAATCTTTTGTTGTTTTTGTTAACTGAGATCAAATATTGACCGGCTGACAAGTCGGATACATTAATATTTTCAACATATCTGCCGGGCATTTGGCTGCCTTTATTGATATTTTTGATCAATCTTCCGTTAAGGTCGCGAATTTCAATGGTGATATTTGCATTTTCAGTCAGGTCATAAGTAACATTCACGTTGTCAACTGCTGGGTTGGGATAAGTTTGGAAGCGTAGACCATTTGTATAACCCAAATCGTCTATGCTAGCCGGAGGATCGCTAACAATTGCAAAAATAGCTAAATCTATATTTAAGCCCCATGAAGTATCCAAACTATACCAATTATTGTCCGACCATTGTTCCCAGGAAAAGTCTTGAAAAATTGCCCCTCCATCATTTGATGATATCAGTCCAATGGAATCGCCGGCTGCAGATGTTGAGAGATCCACTCCTATATAATAATTTTGAGATACCTGAATGGGGGTTGGAAATGTAACAACTGTGAAACCATTATCTCCACCTGCGCTGGTATCGATAGAATTAATAAGCAAATCTGCACTTCCTAATACAGTTCCGGGAGCGTCTGTAACAGTGCCGGTTTTGGCTAATCCATTACCATTTGAATTATAAACCTTAACAGTAACTTTAGAATTTGGATTATTGCTTGTATATTGATAACCACCAATCCATAATAATGCTCCTTCAATTCTATACCAGTTACCACCCGGATTATAAATAAACTTTTGTGCTTTAGCTTTATCTCCATATCCGTTATGTCCCACAACATATCCGCCTACTGTGGCAGTAAAAATTGTTGGAGGGTTCCAAGTATTTAATGCCGAAATCCAATTATTTCCATCGGAAGCAATGGTGTCTGTTGGGGTCTTAACTGAAGCCCCCATGGGTAATTTTGTTAATGTTTTGCTTTGTGCTTCACCTACAGTTCGGTTTTGTGCAAACGAACTGCTTGCAAGAAACAAAACAGATGTCAATAAATAAAATTTTTTCATCGTTAATTAATTTTTTTGGTTAGTGAAGCAAAAGTAAAGTTTTTTTTAAATCAATTCAAATTCTATTTGTTTTTTTTCTAAATTTATTTCTTTTACCCGCACTTTTATTTTTTGTCCGAGTTGAAAGGTTTTTTTAAATTTTTTGCCTATGAGACGGTAGTTGTCCGAATCATAATAATAGTAATCGTCGTCTAAACTTCTTATTCTTATCATGCCTTCACACTTATTGTCCAGTATCTCGGCATATATACCCCATTCGGTCACTCCTGTAATGATAGCATCAAAAATTTCACCTTTTTGTTTTAACATATACTTGGCTTGCATGTATTTTATAGATGCTCTTTCGGCTTCCATGGCTACTTTCTCCATATCGGAAGAGTGTTTACACAGATAATCAAAATCTTTTTTCTTGTACTTACCTTCTTCCGTCAAGTAATGATTCAACAAACGGTGAACCATAACATCCGGATAGCGTCGAATCGGAGAGGTGAAATGGGTGTAATAATCAAAAGCCAATCCGTAATGCCCGATATTTTCTGTTGAATAATAGGCCTTGGCCATGGTGCGTATAGCCAGTTGTTCGATTAAATCTTGTTCGGGTTTATTTTTTACTTCTTCCAGTAGACGGTTGAAAGATTTTGAAAGGTCTTTAGGATTGTGGATGGAAATTTTATATCCAAATCTTTTGACAAAATTGTTAAATTCTTCCAATTTGTCATACACAGGGGCATCGTGTACTCGAAACACAAAGAATTTCTTCGGTTTTTTTACTTTGAATTCAAAAAATTCGGCAACGGTTTTATTGGCTAAAAGCATAAATTCTTCAATCAGATGGTTGGCATCTTTCATTACTTTAAAATATACTCCTGTGGGTTCATTGTTCTTATCGAGTGTGAATTTCACTTCACTTTTATCAAATAGGATGGATCCGTTTTTAAATCGGTTTTGTCTTAAAATTTTTGCAATATCGTCGAGTATTTTGATTTCCCCGGCAAAAGGTCCTTTTTGAGTTTCGATGATCTTTTGCACATCTTCATACGTAAACCTCCTGTCGGAATGAATGATGGTTCTGCCTATCCAATAATTGTGAACATGGCCTTTGGTATCCATTTGAAAAACAACAGAAAAAGTAAGTTTGTCTTCATTAGGACGTAATGAACACAATTCATTGGAAAGTTTTTCGGGTAGCATGGGCACCACACGATCAACCAAATAAACAGAGGTGGCACGTTTTTGGGCTTCTTGATCGATAATATCTCCCGGTTTTACGTAATATGTCACGTCGGCTATATGGACACCTATTTCATACAAGTCGCCGGTTAATCTTCGAATAGATAGTGCATCATCAAAATCTTTGGCATCTTCAGGGTCTATGGTAAAGGTAGTGATGTCTCTGAAATCTTTTCTTTTAGAAATTTCTTTTTCGGGGATTATATCCGGGATTTGGGCTGCAGCTTTTTCTACATTTTTTGGAAACCTGTATGGGAGACCAAAATCAGCAAGAATGGTATGTATTTCTGTTTCATGAACACCCGGTTTACCGATAACTTCTATTATTTTTCCCACAGGTTTGTTTTGGGGATTGTCCCAAGCTACTAATCTCACCAAAACTACGTCCTTGTTCTTTGCATTTTTTTTATTTTCTTTAGGGATATAAAAATCCACATTCACTTTATTGTCATTGATGCTTACGAAGCCATGGGAACCATTATCGTGATAGACGCCGGTAAATTGGTCCTTTTTTCTTTCTAAAACTTTTGTGATAATGGCATAGGTGCCTTTTTTGTTTTTTTTCACTTTGGCTTCAACTTTGTCGCCATGAAGAGCAGTGTGTTGTTTGTGATTTTTCACGCGTATTTCATGCAAGTTTAAATCGTCAATAAAAACGGCATGATATGGACTATAGACATGATATGTACCCGTAAACTGTTTATTATTTACTGCCAATCTAAAAACACCGCGGTTGATTCCCTGTACAATATTTTCCCTTTTAAGTTCTTTCAGGATTTGCCGGATGATTTTTTTTTCAGGTTTACTTTTGGCACCTACATATGTATACAATTCGATTATGTTGAAAGTTTTTTCGGGATGATCTGCAAATAGATCCTTAAGCAAGTTTTTATAAAACAAAAGGTTTACTTGATTGATAGGTAAATTAGAATGGCTCATAAGAAGCAGGTTAAAAATTTAATTTTCTTTTTTTGACAAAAATGTTTTTCTACAAAGTTTTAAGTTTTATAAATCATGGCATTGATATTCATCCCGGCACCAACAGACGCAAATAATAAGTACTCGTTTTTATTGATGCCGTATCCTTCCAATTTGTTTTTTCTGATTAAATCGAGTAAAATGGGAATGGTGGCTACCGAATTGTTTCCCATCCATTGAATGATCATAGGCATAAAATCATCTCTGAAAGTTTGAATGTTGTACAATTTTAATAAACGTTTCATAATCGCTTCATCCATTTTGGCATTTGCTTGATGAATGATAAGATATTTTATGTCGTGTATGGTAAGGTTGGCTTTATCCAGGCATTCTTTCATGGCAGCAGGCACATGGGTTATGGCATATTCATAAATTTTATGGCCATGCATTTTTAAGTAGATTTGTTTTTCTTGTTCAGGATCTGTTTTATAGGTGTTTCCCGTAAATAACAAGTCGGCAATACCGTTGTGCGCATCTGTCCGGCTTAAGTGGGTAATTATGCCCGAACGTTCAGCGGATAGCTGCTTCTCTAAAATCACAGCCCCTGCGCCATCGGAATAAATCATGCAGTCGATATCATGTGGGTCATACACTCTGGAGAGAGTTTCTGTTCCGATGATTAAAACCTTATTGGCTTCTCCACTACGAATCAGGATATGACCCAAAATGACTCCTTGTAACCATCCGGGACAACCAAATGGCAAATCAAAAGCAACACAGTTGGGATTATTTATTTTTAAATTTCTTTTTACTCTTGAAGCCAATGAAGGCACCAGGCTGCTTTGTGGATTATTCTTAGGCACATCGCCAAAATTGTGGGCAACAATTATGAAGTCCAGGGTTTCGGGGTCAATTCCTGCGTCGGAAATAGAATCTTCAGCTGCAAAAGTGGCAATATCCGAAGCAACCAATTCGTCGTCGACATATCTTCTTTCACGAATACCGGTAATTTCTTCAAATTTTTTTATGATTTCTTCATTTGCTTTCTCTATTAAATTGCTTTTCCTGTCATAAAATTCGTGTTGAAGAAAGTCGGAGTTTTTAATAATTTTTTTGGGAATATAGCTGCCTGTTCCTATAATGATTGAGTCAATTTCTTTCATGACTTTCATTTATGTGGCAAATTAAAGAAATTAACATTAATATGGAAATAAATAATTGTGAAAGAAAACTGGCAATAAGCTTTTTATCTTGAGCGATTGTGTTGGGAAAGAAGAAAAATACATATACAATGGTTTTTGACGGCTTAAACAACAATTTCATACATTGTTTAAAAAATCTTTTTACTTTTACGGCAATGCATTGTAAGTTATGATATTTTTTCGAATCAATAGACAAATTTTACCATTGTTAATTTTATTGGCAGGATGTGGCGTAAAAGACAGCGGCGAAAACGAGCAACGTTCATTGTTCAGAACCAATTTGCCGGCCGGAATAACATCCTTGGATCCCGCATTTTCATCTTCACTTGATAATATCAAAGTGGTCAGACAACTTTATAACGGACTTGTCGAAACTGATGAAAATCTAACCATCAAACCTTCTATTGCCAAAAGGTGGGAAGTGTATGATGACGGCAAAACGTATGTGTTTTATTTGAGAAATGATGTATATTTTCATGAGAGTCCTGCATTCCAAGACAAAAAAACAAGAAAAGTAACGGCTTATGACGTGGAATATAGTTTTTTTCGTTTATTGGATGAAAAGATTGCGTCACCCGGTCGATGGGTGTTCAGACATTTGTATACTCATCCGGACACGCTTCCGATGGGATTTAAGGCAGTCAACGATAGTGTTTTCAGAATTCATTTAAAATATCCCTTTCCGCCTTTTTTGGGATTGCTATCCATGACATATTGCTCAATCGTACCGCACGAAGCAATAGATTATTATGGTTCTGATTTCAGGAGGAATCCTGTGGGAACCGGACCTTTTCAAATCAAATATTGGGAAGAAGGTGTAAAGTTGATATTGGTGAAAAATCCAAGGTATTTTGAAAAAGATGAAAGTGGAAAGCCGCTACCCTATGTCGATGCCGTCCATTTTAATTTTATCAAAGACGAAGATGTGGCTTTTTTTGAATTAGTTAAGGGGGAACTGGATTTCATATCGGGATTGCACGGTTCTATTAAAAAGACAGTATTGACCGACGATGGAAAACTCAAAGACGAATACAAAGAAAAGATTAAGTTCGAGAAAAAGCCCTTTCTCAACACTGAATATCTGGGGTTCCGTTTAGATACAAAAAATTCATCTTCTCCCATACGATCGGTAGAATTTAGACAAGCGGTCAACATGGCTTTTGATCGAAAAGCAATGATAAGATATTTAAGACAAAATATTGGCCGGCCTGCCGACGGTGGAATTGTTCCGCCCGGATTGAGTTCTTTTGATCCTTATGTAGTAAAAGGATATGAATATAATCCACAAAAAGCAAGAGAACTTTTAAAACAATCAGGATATTTAAACCAAAATCCACCGTTTGAGCTTGTGTTATATACAACAGCACAATATTTGGACATGTGCGAATTTATCCAGCATCAACTTCAGGAGATTGGTATAAAATGCAGGATAGAAGTGAATACTGCCGGAATTCATGCAGAAATGGTGGCAAATGGTAAAGCCGATTTTTTCAGAAAATCATGGGTGGCAGATTATCCCGATCCGGAAAATTATCTTTCTTTGTTTTATTCGCCCAATTTTTCTCCCAAAGGACCTAACTATACACATTTCTTTGAAAAAGAATTCGACAATTTATATGACCGGGCTTTAAAAGAACAGGATCCGGGCAAACGAAATGAATTGTATAAAGAGATGGATAAAATAATTATTGCAAAAGCTCCCATTGTGCCTTTATATTACGACGAAATGGTTCTTTTGTCATCTCCAACTGTAAAAAATTTGAAAGTTAATGCTATGAGTGTGCCCGATTTGAAATGGGTACGTATCGAACAAAAACAATGAAAAAAAATTATTTTCATTCTGATTTTCTGATACTTGCAGCGTTTTTCTTTTTTACTGTCATTTCAATAATTTCTATTAGTCGATTGAAGTTTGATTATGATTTTGAGAACTTTTTCCCACGTCAAAATGCAGATCTTGATTATTATTTGCATTACCGTGAAGTTTTTGAGAATGACAATGACTTTATTTTAGTTTCTTTATCGGATACTGCGCATAAATCGGGGATTTTCAACAAAGCTTTTTTAAATGAAGCATTGAAGTTGCATGATACATTGGCCACTTTGCCACACATACGCGGTGTGGCATCATTGTTGAAAATCAAAAAACCTTTGCTGGCTCCCGGTGGATTGTGGATAAATGTTCCTTTCATTCATCCTGATAATGATCAAGTTTTAATTAATGATTCGCTGCATTTGGCTGAAACCCATGAATTTGAAGGAGTTTTCGTATCGGAAGATTACAGATCCTTGATGTTTTATGTTAGAAATAAAGAAATTATTACCAAAAAAGAAAGTGATGAATTGATCGCTGCCATTAAATCAAAGCTAAATCAATTTGACAAATATCCTCTTCGCTGGGTTGGAAAGGTTAAAGCACAGGAAGTTTATTTAAATATCATTCAACAAGAATTGATTATGTTTTCAATTATTGGGGCAATATTGGCAGGTGTTGTGCTGTATTATATTTTCAGAAATTTTATGACTGTAGTATTGCCCTTTTTTGTTTTGTTGTTTTCTATCTTGTTCACCCTGGCCGTCATGCAGTGGACCGGAAAAAAAATAGACATATTGGCGTCTCTTCTACCATTGATATTGTTTATAGTCGGGGTTTCTGATTCCGTTCATTTTTTAAATCGTTTGCATTTTCACTTGCAAAGTGGGTATAATCTTTCACGTTCATTGAAATATACTCTCAAATATCTTAAAATGCCTATGTTTTTGACTTCCATTACTACATCAATAGGTTTTTTATCTTTGGTCACATTGCCCATAAAACCCATTCGTGATTTTGGTCTTTACACTGCCATTGGTGTGATGATGGCTTTTGTGTTAACCATCATATTGCTTCCTGTTTTGATACGCAATTTTTACAAATACAAACCTGTAGAAGTATTTGAGGTCAATTCATTGAAAACTTTAAGATATAAATCATGGATAGATTTCACTTTGAAACAAAAGTGGGAAATTTTTCTTTTGGCGTTTTTACTTATTGCCGGAGGTTTTTTAATTTATCCCGGGTTAAAAGTGAATTATTTTTTGCTTGAGGACCTGCCTGTCAACCACCCCTTGAAGCAAGACGTGATGTTTTTTGAGCAAGAATTTGCCGGTGCCAGGCCATTTGAAATGGCAGTAAAATATGATCCGGAAGTTTTTGAAAATCCCGGAACATGGAAAACTGTCGAAATGGTGGAAAACTACCTAAAAGATTCACTTGAAGTAAAAGCTATTCAGTCGCTGACGGTCGTTTTCAAAAATATTTACAGAGGCATGAAAGGCGGAAACAATAAATTTTATGTTTTGCCGGAAAATCCGACGGATTGGAAAAAAGTTTTCAGTGCACTGCAATACTTTAAAAAGAGACCTGAAGTAAAACTATTGTGGAATGCAGGCGAAAGCACATTCAGAATTTCAGGCAAAATGAAAGACATTGGTAGTTTGGCTGCCAAACAAAAATGGGAAAAATTGCAAAGCTTTATCTCCCGCATTGATACGAGAGGATTGGAATTTACAGTGACCGGAAGTGCATACTTAATTGACCGGAACAATGATTTAATGATTGAAAACACTCGTTTTGGGCTATTGTTGGCCTTATCTGCAGTTGGTTTGTTGATGTTGATATTATATAAAGATATAAAAATATTGCCGGTGGTATTGATTCCCAATTTGGCTCCTTTGTCTTTGTTGTTTTGTCTTTTTTATATTTTTAAAACGGATTTAAATATGTCGTCCACGGTGGTATTTACAGTGGCTTTCGGTATTGCCGTAGATGATACGATACATCTCTTGAGCCGATATTATATTGAAAGAAGAAAACGCCGAGGTATTAAAGACCAATTATATTTTACTTTCCAACATACCGGACAATCTTTGATATTCACAACTATTGTGCTTTTTTTTGGTTTCGGATCGTTGATTTTTTCCCAATTTACAAGTACATACAGAATCGGATTGTATACATCATTGACACTTTTTGCGGCATTGTTGTTTGATTTCTTGATGGTACCGATCTTAATCGATATCATTTTTGGTAAAAAATCAAAAAACTGACCAAAATCATATTTTTTATATGACATAAGTCATTTTTCTCCAATACGCGGCAAAATACATTTGTGCCGTAATACTATGCTTTATGCAAGTAATTTTTTTGATGATAGGCGTGAGCGTATTGATAGCGCTGGGTTTTTTGGCAGCTTTTTTTTGGTCTGTCAAAAATGGGCAGTTTGAAGATATCTACTCGCCTTCCATTAGGATATTATATGATGACAATAACAAGCAAGAACCTGTAAAAGAAAACGAATTGAAAGAAATAGAAAAATCTAAATCCGATAAATATGAGCCAAGTAATAGAAAAATTTGAATACGACAACGCGATTGTCAAAAAGTTTTTGATTGCAACGGTTGTTTTTGGAGTGGTTGGAATGTTGGTTGGGTTATTAATTGCATTTCAACTGGTATTTCCGGAATTGAATTTTGGGATTCCGGTAACCAGTTTCGGGCGCATCAGGCCACTCCACACCAATGCAGTAATTTTTGCTTTTGTCGGTAACGGGATTTTTGCAGGAGTATACTACTCGTTGCAAAGGTTGTTGAAAACAAGGATGTACAGTGATTTGTTGAGTAACATTCATTTTTGGGGTTGGCAGTTGATCATACTTGCTGCAGCCATTACTTTACCACTTGGTTATACTACTTCGAAAGAATATGCTGAATTGGAATGGCCGATTGACATTGCGATCACCATTATTTGGGTGGTGTTTGGTTGGAATATGTTTGCTACAATTTTAAAAAGGAGGGTTGAGCATTTGTATGTGGCTATATGGTTTTATATCGCTACATTTGTTACAGTGGCTTTATTGCATGTAGTAAACTCTTTTGAATTGCCGGTCGCAGCTTTGAAAAGTTATTCCTGGTTTGCCGGAGTGCAAGATGCGTTGGTGCAATGGTGGTATGGACACAATGCTGTTGCCTTTTTCCTGACTACTCCATATCTTGGATTAATGTATTACTTTGTCCCAAAGGCAGCCGAAAGACCGATTTATTCCTACAAATTGTCTATTGTACACTTTTGGGCATTAATTTTTATATACATTTGGGCCGGACCACATCATTTGTTGTATTCTGCGTTGCCGGATTGGGCTCAATCGCTTGGAGCCGTTTTTTCTGTTATGTTGATAGCACCTTCCTGGGGAGGTATGCTCAATGGTTTGTTGACGTTGCGTGGGGCATGGGATAAAGTAAAAGCCGATCCCATATTGAAATTTATGGTAGTTGCATTGACCGGTTACGGCATGGCTACTTTCGAAGGACCTATGTTATCATTGAAAAATGTCAATGCAATATCTCACTTTACAGATTGGACCATTGCTCATGTGCATGTTGGGGGGCTGGCTTGGAATGGGTTTCTAACATTTGGAATGCTCTATTGGTTGGTCCCAAAAATGTGGCGAACAAAACTTTATTCTCAATCATTGGCTAATTTTCATTTTTGGATCGGTACGTTAGGAATTATCTTTTATGCATTGCCAATGTATTGGGCAGGGTTTACTCAAAGTTTTATGTGGAAAGAATTTACGTCAGAGGGGTTCTTGAAATATCCTAACTTTCTAGAAACAGTTACGGCTATCAAGAATCTTTATCTGATCAGGGGGATAGGAGGATTGTTATATTTTACGGGAGTGATTATAATGGTTTATAATTTAATGAAAACAGCAGCAGCCGGACAATTTGTGAAAAATGAAGAAGCAAACGCTCCTTCCTTGATTAAATTCAAGGAAGAAAAATCGTATTGGCATCGTTGGATTGAAAAAAGACCGGTGCAAATGCTCGTTCTCTCTTTTATAGTGGTATCTGTTGGTGGCATTGTGGAGATGATTCCCACATTTCTTGTAAAATCAAACATTCCCACCATCTCTTCAGTCAAACCATTGACACCTTTGGAGCTGGAAGGAAGGGATATTTACATTCGCGAAGGTTGCACGGTATGTCATTCTCAAATGGTAAGACCATTCCGCAGTGAAACAGAAAGATATGGTGAATATGCCAAAGCAGGTGAATATGTCTATGAACATCCATTTTTGTGGGGGTCAAAAAGAACCGGTCCGGATCTTTCACGTGAAGGAACCGATAAACTAAGGAAGCCCAATGCTTGGCATTACACACACTTATTGGATCCGCAATTAACATCACCTGGTTCGATCATGCCGGCATATCCCTGGTTGATAGAGAATAAATTGGATACAACATTGACAGCAAAGAAAATTAGAGCCATGCGTAAGTTGGGAGTACCTTATCCGGAAGGTTATGATTTGGTGGCCACTAAAGATCTTATTAAACAAGCTCAAGATATTGCTGAAGATCTAAGAAAAAATAATATAGAAACTTCTGCTGATAAAGAGGTGATAGCAGTAATCGCTTATTTGCAAAGGTTAGGTAGAGACCTTGAAAAAGGTCAACAAAATGAACAATTGTCTTCAAAATAAAATTGAATCATTATGTTGAGATTTATTAAACATCATATGGAAACAATAGCCGGAATAGAGATTTTTCCACTCATCTCATTCGGCATCTTTTTTATCTTTTTTGTTGTTGTATTGGTTTGGCTTTGGAAAATGGATAAATCTTATGTGA
The DNA here is from genome assembly GCA_026003395.1 of Vicingaceae bacterium. Lineage (NCBI taxonomy): Bacteria > Pseudomonadati > Bacteroidota > Flavobacteriia > Flavobacteriales > Vicingaceae > Vicingaceae bacterium. Next base: position 45,135 of record BPHE01000013.1, on the reverse strand, counting down.
ATAAAATGAAAAAACTACCCTTGGATTAAAGCATTAAATCTATAATCATATGAAATCAAAAAAAATAATTGTATTAATCGGTTGCTTGCTAATTTCAATAATATCTATGGGTGCCGAAAGCATAGAAAAAAGCAATCATCTGGAAATAAATCCTGAAGATTGGTCCGGATGGGGATTGTTGATACTGATTTTATTGCAGTTGTTTTTTGTTTTTACGATGATCAACGCAATAAAGTCAGTAAAATCATCCGGTAGAAATGAAAATATCTCTGCAAATGATAAACCGGAAATTTCGAAAAACTTGTGGTTTTTGTTACTCTTTCCATCCAAATATGTTAATGACTTATCAATTCCTTTACTAAATGTGTTTGGCACGATGGATCTGTTGATGTTGGTGGTGATGAATATTTTGTTATTACTGGTTAACATCTGGTTATTCAGGATGTATGTTGATCTTTTGTCTTTTACCGGCAAAATAGAAGCAAAACCGGGATTGTTTGGTGTATTGTCCGGAAATATTGATTGGGGCAGGATTTTCACCAAATCGGTACCGGTTGAGAAAGAAGCCGCTATTCAATTTGAACATGAATATGATGGCATCCGTGAACTTGATAATACACTGCCCCCCTGGTGGTTATGGATGTTTTACGCCACAATCATATTTTCTGTGGTCTATATGATTCATTATCATGTGACACCAATTAAAGCATTTGAAAATATAGGATTTATAGGTCCGGGTGTTGGACAGGAAGAGTTGTATAGAATAGAAATGGAGGAAGCCGAGAAACAAAAAAAGGAATATTTGGAAAAAGCTGCAGCCAATATCAACGAAAATAACGTGGTACTATTGACTGATGCGACAGATCTCGAAAAAGGCAAAGAAATTTTCAAAACCAACTGTGCGGTATGTCATGGACAAAACGCACAAGGTGGTGCCGGGCCTAATCTTACTGACGATTATTGGATTCATGGAGGCGGCATTAAAAATGTTTTTAAAACCATTAAATATGGAGTGCCTGAAAAAGGGATGATCCCCTGGGAAACTCAATTATCACCCAAACAAATTCAATTAGTGTCATCTTATATAATATCATTGCGTGGCTCTAACCCGCCCGGTGCTTTGCCACCCCAAGGTGAACTTTGGTTAGATGAAGATTTGCCTGAAAACAATGTCGATTCAGTAAAACAAGATACAGTTCTGAAACAGAACAATCAAAATTCATAGAATTAATGATTTCGGAAAAAAATATAGCCGAAAATAAAGAATCCTTCAGAGACAGGATTTCAACAGTAGATGAAAAAGGCCGAAGACGCTGGATTTATCCCAAAAAAGTAAGTGGCAGATTTTTCTTTTATCGGCAGATATTAGGATATTTTTTATTGACCTTATTGTTTGTAATGCCTTTCATAAAGATTCATGGCACCCCTTTTTTGCTTTTAGATGTAATTAACAGAAAGTTTTACATTTTCAGCATAGTATTTTACCCACAAGATTTTTATATATTCGGATTGCTGATGATATTGGGCGTTTTGTTTATCGCCTTATTTACCGTGGTGTTGGGTAGATTGTTTTGTGGGTGGGCCTGTCCCCAAACGTTTTTTATGGAACTTGTGTTCAGAAAAATAGAATATTGGATAGAGGGGGATTGGAAAGAGCAAATGCAGCTGGATAAAATGCCATGGAATAGTCAAAAATTGTTCAAAAAAACTGTCAAACACTTTTTGTTTTTACTGGTATCTTTTGTGATTTCAAATTTGTTTTTAAGTTATTTAATTGGAGTAGAACAATTAAAAATTTTGATTAAAGAAGGACCGGTTGAACATTTGGCCGGATTTTCATCTTTGATAATTTTCAGCTTGGTTTTTTATGGAGTGTTTGCATTTCTAAGGGAACAGGTCTGCACCAATATTTGTCCGTATGGGCGTTTGCAGGGTGTGTTAATTGGTCCCGACACTTTGGTCATAGCATATGATTATATAAGAGGAGAGCCAAGAGCTAAATTCAAAAAAAACGAAGACAGGAAATTGTCAGGTAAAGGTGATTGTATTGATTGTATGCAGTGTGTGCATGTGTGCCCAACAGGGATAGATATTAGAAACGGCACACAATTGGAATGTGTTAATTGCGCTTTGTGTATAGATGCGTGTGATTTTATGATGGAAAAAGTCGGATTGCCTAAGGGTTTAATTAAATATAGTTCGGAATATCAAATTAAGGAAAATCAACCATACAAATTAAACATAAGAGCTAAAGCTTATTTGTCAATTCTTGTATTGCTTGCTGTTGTTTCCGGGTATTTGTTGGTAACACGTAGCGAAATAGACGGAACCATACTGAGATCGACCGGATCGATGGCACTTAATGAAAATGGATGGGTAAAAAACATTTATACTTATAAATTGATCAATAAATCAAATAAGGACTTTTACCCTGAAATAAAAATTATCGAACCAAAAGAAGGGAGAGTTGAATTCATAGGAAAAATACCGCTACTCAAAAAAGAAGATTTTATTCAAGGCAGTATCTTGGTGGCAATTCCCCGTGATAAAATAAAAAACGTAAAATCAAAGGTGATTCTGGGAGTTTATAATCAAGATGGGAGATTGATAAAAAAATTTAAAACCAATTTTTTAAATATAGGTAGACCATGAAAATACATTGGGGACATGGAATCATTTTATCATTTGTCTTTTTTGCCGCATTTATCTTATATATGGTGGTACACATGTATCAATCAAAAGTGGAATTGGTGGACGAAGATTATTACAAACTTGAAATAGAATATCAAAAAATTATTGACTTAAAACAAAATTTCAATCAATTGGGACCTGATGCATTGGAAATCACACAAAAAAGCGACAGTATTTTGATTCGTTTCAAACAAACACCGGTTATATCCGGTGAAATTCACTTATATGTTCCGAATGATAAATCTGCAGATTATTTTACAACCATGCAAAATATTCCGGAAGGTGGTGTGGCAGGATTGAGTAAAAAGCTTTTACATAACCGTTTGGTGAGGATGAAAATTCGGTGGGATGATGGTAAAAAGCAATATTATACAGAAAAAAACATTTTTGTAAACTAATAAAATTTGATATGCTTACTTTGATTGTATCTGCTACCGTCATGGGATTTATAGGAAGTGTCCATTGTTTGGGTATGTGTGGTCCATTGATGTTGTATCACTTTCCAAAGTTAAATAACCAAAAAGCTTTGGCAAATTTTGTTTTATATCATATTGCCAGAATTATTGCCTATGTGATGATAGGTGTAATGTTTGGCCAGATAGGATGGATTGCAAAGTTTTTCGGATTACAACAATTTATTTCGATTGCTACGGGTCTTTTCATTATATTGTGGTCGATTAGTTATTTTGTGCCTTTAAAAAAAATCACACCCGGCTTTCAATTTAACTTATTCAATTATGTGGGATTAAATAAATTAAACAATGTGTCATCTGCGCTTAAATTTGGAGTCGCCGGATTAATCAATGGATTTCTGCCTTGTGGATTTTCATTTGTGGCCTTTATGATAGCCATGAATTTCCAATCGCCTTTGCATGCATCTCTTTTTATGTTTTTTTTTGGCATTGCCACTATACCTGCTTTGGCATTGATTAGCATACTTTCGACGAAAACCATAGCCAATCAAAAGCTTGTAAAGATTAAATTGTTGCCATTGATTGCTTTGATAACAGGAAGCATCTTGGTGGTAAGATCATTAAATTTAGGGATTCCTTACTTGAGTCCAAAAATTGAATACAATCAAGCAAAGACAAAGGTGAAATGTCATTGAAAATTTCAACTGCCGAAATAGAAAATAAAATTGACAATAGTCAAAAAAACACTTGTTTTCATTGTGGGTCTGTACTGCCTGATAGACCCTTAGAGAGTGAAGGTAAATTATTTTGTTGCAATGGATGTTTGCATGTATTTCAAATCTTAAGAAATGCAGGACTGGAGAAACTTTATGAAGAGCAAAGCTTTCAAAAATTCAGCAAACCTGATGAACAGATTGACCGGGAAGAATTTGAGTTTTTAAAAAATCCTGTCATTGCCGCTAAATTTCTAAAATTTAAGGAAGGTAGAGTCGCAAAAGTGGTGATGTATCTTCCGTCCATTCACTGTGCATCGTGTATATGGTTGTTGGAGCACTTGCACAAGATTCATCCGGCACTCATTCAAGTGCAGGTAAATTATCATGCCAAAACGGCATCCATTCTTTTTTATCACGACCAAATCTCTTTATATGATTTGTCTTTATTACTGGCCAATATTGGCTATAAACCCTATTTTTCCAACCGGAAAAATGCCGAATCGGAGCAAAACAGGTTATTGATTTTAAGATTGGGCGTAGCCGGATTTGCTTTTGGAAATATCATGTTGATGGTGTTGCCTGAATATCTTTCGATGTTTGGGCCGGAAGATAAAAATATACAAACATTTTTGCATTACTTATCCTTATTGTTTTCCTTACCGGTGTTATTTTTTTCCGGGATGCCTTACTTACAAAATGCTTTATCGGCTTTTAAAGTGCGTGAAATAAACATGGACATTCCCATAGCGCTTGGAATGATTACTTTGTTTTCCCGGAGTGTTTATGAGATATTGACAATGTCGGGTCCGGGTTATCTCGATTCCCTGGCAGGATTTATTTTCTTTTTATTGTTGGGTAGATGGTATCAAACCCGTACATACAATGTTTTGTCTTTCGAAAAAAACTATCAAACCTTTTTTCCTTTGTCTGTTATGGTTATAAATAACGGTGAAGAAGAGCCGGTAGCCATTGAAGAAATTAAGAAAGGGGATATAATCAGGATGAGAAATGGGGAGATACTGCCATTTGACAGTATTCTTATTTCCGATGAGTGTTCTGTTGATTACAGTTTCATTACCGGTGAATCAAAAATATACCATAAGAAGAAAGGCGAAAAAATTTTTACGGGAGGAAAAATCATTGGAAAAAAAGTTTTATTGAAATCAGAAGCCGCTTTTGACAAGGCCTATTTTGTCAATTTATGGACTGAAAACGATAAAGCCAAAAATTATACATTTAAAACAATTTCCAAACGATTAGGGTCCTTTATAACAATCACAGTGTTGATCACGTCAATGGCGGCCTATTTTTATTGGAATGGAAGAATCGATCCGGGAAAATTATGGTTAATTATTTCGTCTATATTGATTGTGGGCTGCTCATGTGCTTTTGCTTTGTCGGCACCATTCTTATTTGGAAATATGTCGAGAATTTTGGCAAAAAAAAATTTCTTTGTTAAGAATCCTGATCAATTGTCGACACTGGGATATATAACAGATGTGATATTGGATAAAACCGGCACCTTGACACAAAAGGACTTTGGTTTGCAATGGGAAGGAAGGATGTTGCAACCAGAAGAATGGAGTGCTGTTGCATCTGCATTGGACAATTCCATTCATCCGTTAAGCCGTGAGATTGTAAAATTTATCCGTAAGAAAGGCATCATATCCGGCCATTGCGAGAATTTTGTCGAGATGCCGGGAAGAGGAATAGAGGCATCTGCAGAGGGATATTTGATAAAAGCCGGAAATCAGGACTTATTGAAAGTGACGAACAAAGTAATGAAACAAGAGTATATTTGGAAATAAATGGAAGCGTAGCCGGGTATTTTTCTTTCAATCAACGCTTGCGCGAAGGTCTGGAAAAACTAAATGAACTGAAATCAAATCATATAAAATTGCATATACTCACCGGCGATCATCCGAGCAATGTCAATATCTTTCAATCTATATTTGGCAATTATGTGAAAATAAAAAGCAGGCAAAATCCCGAACTCAAAAAAAAATATGTGGAACAATTGCAAAAAAAAGGAAAAAAAGTTTTGATGGTTGGAGACGGTCTAAATGATATACCTGCCTTGCAAACAGCAGATTTTGGAATCGGAATAAGTAATGACGCGGCATATTTTGCACCATCCGGGGATGCAATAATGCCCGGAGAAAATATTGCATTGCTACCGAAAATCATGAAATTTGCCAACCTATCGATGAAATTACTGTATTTCACCTATTTTATAGCATTGTTGTATAATCTGGCAGGCCTGACATTGGCCTTTAGTGGGCAACTAAGTCCATTGACAGCCGCTATATTGATGCCGATGAGTAGTGTGACATCAGTATTAGTAACTGTGGCCGGGACGGAATGGTTGTCTAAAAAGGTTTTTAAAAAGGATAAGATTTATGCGGATTTTAAAGCAACAGAATCGATATGTTAATAGTCCATGCTTAAAATATAGTTCTGAAAAAAATATATATTTATTTAACCAAAGAATATCATAAATTTTTCCCAACAACTGTTCTTTATAATTTTTAAAAAAAAACAAGCAAAAAAGAATAGTTTGGGTTTAATTTTATTATAAAATTTTTAAATCTTGGTTTTTTGGTAATTATTTTTCTTTGCTCTAAATAATACATTGCAAAGAAATATAAAATATAATGTTGTTTCTTAATAAAACTTATCAAATCAGGTCTGTGTTAGATTGCTTTCGATCGACTGTTTGAATTTTTTAAATTTAAAACCTTTCAAGGTGACTATTATCAAGCCATTTTTTTATCGTTATTTTGTAAAAAATATTTATATGTCTAAACCAAGAAAAGTCCAAAAAACGGAAAGAAAAAATCATGGCAAACAGGCCGATGGAAAAGTTGAACAAAAATCAAAAAAGACCGGCAATCAGTCGAAAAACAAGAAATACCAAAAAACCGAAGATTTTAAATCCGGCAGTTCATTAATCAGATTAAACAAATTCATCGCCAATGCCGGTATATGTTCACGTCGTGAAGCTGATGAGTTGATAAAGGCCGGAGTTATAAAGGTCAATGGGAAAGTAGTTACAGAATTGGGCTATAAAATTAAGCCCGGAGACAAGGTACATTATGGCGATCAATTGATCAAAAGTGAAAAAAAAGTGTATATTCTGTTAAATAAACCCAAAGATTATTTAACAACCGTGGATGATCCTTATAGCCGTAAAACAGTAATGCAATTGATACAGGGCGCAACAAAAGAACGGGTCTATCCGGTAGGCCGCCTTGACCGACAAACAACCGGATTGTTGTTGTTGACCAACGACGGTGAATTAACCAAGAGATTGACACATCCGAGATATGGAGTAAAAAAGATTTATCATGTAACGACCGATAAAAATGTAAAATCAGAAGATTTAGAAAAGATGTTGAAAGGAATTAAATTGGAAGAAGGTGTGGCAAAGGTAGACAGGGTCTCTTACGTGGGAGACAGCAAAAAAGACATTGGTGTGGAAATTCACATTGGTTGGAACAGGGTTATACGCCGAATATTTGAGACGTTGGGATACAAAGTGGTTAAGCTCGATCGTGTGTTTTTTGCAGGACTTACCAAAAAGGGCCTTCCCAGAGGGAAATGGAGATTTTTGACCGAAGAAGAGGTTGGCTTTTTGTATCAAAATGCAGGAATGCCCCAAAATTAGCTTTACTAAGTAAAACCATGAAGGACCTGAGCAGGTTAAGAAAAAACTTAAAACAATTATTGAAAATTTCGGTTTGGTCAGCGGTTGTTTTATTGATAATCATCCTTATTTCCGGACTTTTGGCTTATTTATACAGGGATGAATTACAAAAAAAGGTTGTCCAATGGGCAAACGATCAATTAAAAGTTCCTGTAAAAGTTTCAAAAATTGAATTCTCAGTTTGGAAAAGCTTCCCTGATGCTTCGGTTGAGTTTCTCGATGTGTTGGTGCCCGATGTTATAAATACGCAAGACACATTTTTATTTGCCGGTCGTTTGTCTTTTTCTTTTAACATTTATGATTTGTTTCAAGATAAGTATATTTTAAAAGCTTTTTCTATTGAGGATGGTAATTTGAGAATTTTTTTTGATCAAAAATTGAATTTCAACGGGAATATATTTAAAGATAAGAATGATTCTGCCGAATCGGGCTATTTCTCGGTTGATTTGAAAAAAGTAAATTTAAAAAATATACGGTTTGAATATATAGATCAGCCGGCTCTTTTGACAATACAATCAAAAGTAACCGAATGTAATTTAACAGGCAACCTTTCGTCTGATAAATTCACACTGAGTCAAACATTAGAATTGGAAGATTTTTTATTTGATGCGGGAAATATAAGGTCTAAATTGATACGTAAAATCGAATTAAACGGCAAGGCAGATATCCTATGGTCGAAACAAAAATATAGTTTCAACAATCTTGAAGGTAAAATTAACAGATCTGCAATTAATATAAATGGATATATAGAAAAAACAGGTCAATATTGGTATAATCAGATTCGTTTAAGAATTGCAAAAAATAATTTTGAAAATATTTATCAATTGATTCCGGAGGAGTATCTGCAAAATTTGCCGGAATTTGTCCCAAAAGGTAAAGCAGCTCTTGATATAATTATTAAGGGGCAATCAGGTGATGGAAAATTGCCTTCGGTCATAGGTAATTATTGGATCGAAAACGCTTCACTAAACGACAAGGAAAAAGATTTATACATTCATTCTATTGTCTCAGGAGGCAACTTTAGGTTGGATCAAATCAATAAGCAGTGGATTTGGACGATGGTTGTTGATACTTTTGCTTTCAAAGCAGGCAATAGTGGTGAAGCAGGAGGTCATTTTACATGGAATTATCACCGGGAATCGTGGATTAATGGAAGCATGCATGTCAAAATGGATGCGCGCGACTGGTTGGCATTGATGAAATGGGATAGTGTTTGGACCGCAAACGGAGACCTGGAAATGACTGTTCAAGGAAATTTCTTGTTAAGCGACAAATCCGCGGAAAATAAAAAACAATGGAGTGAAAATATTTTAGGAACTCTAAAAATAAATTTAAACGATGTCAGAAATGCCCGTGGTTTATGGACTATGGAAAAATTACAAGCAGATGCTCATTTTACCGGCAAGCATTTGATGATCGATTCTTTAAAAGCAAAAACGAAAGATACCGATGTATATTTTAGAGGTTATTTGTTTAATATAGTAAAGTTTGGTCAATCTGCAGAGGTGCCATTGGAAATAGGAGGAAAGTTAGTTTCAAACAAAATTGATATCGAAAATTTGCTCATTCCTGCTTCAAACAATGAAGAGAACAAAAGTGTTTTGCGACTGCCCGCTAATATAATTGTCAAAGCCAACCTTGAAATCAAATATATTCAATGGGAGAATTGGAAAGCAAATAATTTCTATGGGTTTTTGTCATACAACAATCAATCATTACAACTCAAAGATGTTAAATGCGAGATGTTTTCAGGCAGGTTGACGGGCGATTTTCAATTTGCATCGAAAAAAACAGGTTTGTACGAATTTGCTTCAAATACCAATTTACAACAAATTGACATCAGACAGATGCTTTGGGAATGCAAAAATTTCGGTCAGGATTTTATTACGGATAAAAATCTGCAAGGTAAAGCAGACCTAACCACTTCTTTGCGAATGGAGGTTGATTCAAACCTACAAATTCTATTGCCAACCATTCAAAACGAAAGTCAATTGATAGTTTCGGGCGGACAATTGAAAAATTTTGAACCTATCTACAAACTTTCTCGGTTTATAGATTTGGAAGAATTGAAAAATATAGTTTTTCAGGATTTGCAAATGGAATTCTACATTTCCAATCAGAAAATAGTATTGCCCAAAACCCAAGTTAGAAATTCATTGATGGATATTACTGTTTCAGGGTATCATACTTTTGATCATCAAATGGATTATCATATAGAACTTTATTTGTCTGATTTGTTGTGGCGGAGAGCAAGACAAAATAAAAAAGAAAATGAAGAATTTGCCGTGTATGAGCCGGGAAGTAAAGGCAGCAAATTGTTTTTAAGAATTTACGGAACCATTGATGATTTCAAAGTTGTATATGACAAAAACAGGGTAAAAGAAAAATGGAATGAGGACTGGCAAAAAGAAAAAGAAAATGTAAAAAAAATTCTCAAAAACGAATGGAATCAAAACGATAGTATTATAAACCGTGATAATCCACCCAAAGATTTGAAATTTGAATGGGAAGAAAATCCGGAAAATCCAACCAAAAAAGAGAATCCTAAAAAGCAGAATCCAAGATTTTTAGGGAAAGAAATAAAAAAGAACGAAAAAGAAAAAGAGGAAATAGAGTGGGAGTAAAATTTGGATTTTTAAACGAATAATACTAACTTGCCGAAAATATTTTTACTATGAAAAAATTCTTTGTATCCCTGTTGTCTGTTTTTTATGTATCTTGCTTGTTGTATGCACAGAACGAAGGCACAATCAAGTATCGAATGAACATGGAAGATGTTCCCGAAGAATATAGTAGCATGGCCAATATGACAATGAAAATTGTTTGGAAAGGTGACAAAGTATATTCTGAGACAGTAAACCCTTATATGAAAGTTATCTCAATTGAAAAGCCCGGAGAAACGATTACATTAATAGATCAAGGAGGACGAAAAATGATGTTTAAGTCACAAGACCATAAAGATGATAACAATGAACAAAATAATGGTAATGTGGATGTTAATATTGAATATACCAAGGAAACAAAAACTATTCTGGGCTATGTATGTAAAAAAGCCATTATCAAAACCAAAGAAAGCAAACGTAACGATACGATAGAGTATGTCGTTTGGTACACAGATAAAATTCCCAATAAAATGAAAAATTCAAACAACGGAAATAATGGAAATATATCAGAGCTTTCTAAAATTCCGGGCATGCCCATGGAATATTCGTTTGATCTTCAAGGGATAAAAGTAACTGTTACAGTAACCGATATCAATTATGACCCTGTTCCGGATGAGATATTTAATGTCTCTACTGACGGATATCAGGAGATGCAATATCCAACGAGATAAATGGTTTATACCGGCTTACTTTTTTAATTTTTCCCATTTATGTGATAATCTTCAGAATCACTATTATTTGCCACTATTTTTGTATATGTGAAAATTATGCATACCGGAAAATTATTTCATCTATCACAATCTTTTAACAATTTAGACCTATTTTTAATAAAACGTGGTTTTGAAAAAATTATGTAATCAAAACTGAGTAGAAATTTTAATATTAAAAAGTCAAATTTTAAGATTAATATAAATTTGCAAGTATTTCATAGTAATGGCTACAAAAATATCACAAGATAATCCGCTTTCTAAAATTACAATTTTTCTCATCATAATTTCAGTGATTTGGGTAAAACTGAATGTAAAACCTTGGGAAAAAGGAAAAGTCATCGATTGGGATATTGTCGATTATTATGATTATTTGCCTGCATTATTTATTGAGAATGACTGGACATTGTCATTTGTGAAAAAAAATGAAGAATATTATTACAATAATCATATTTATTGGCCCCAAAAAACTTCTGAAGGAAATTATGTGATTAAAATGTCAATGGGGCTTTCTTATTTATATCTTCCTTTTTTTTGGATTGGTCACTTAGAGGCAAAAATAAAAGGATTGCCCACAGACGGATTTTCACAACCCTATCATAAATGGATTTATTTATCGGCGGTTTTTTATTTTTTCATTGGATTATGGTTTCTACGGTTGTTTTTATTGCGATGGTTTAGAGATAAAGTAGTAGCCATTGCTATAATTTTATTGGTATTGGCTACAAATTTATTTTATTATGCAACACATGAATCGGCAATGTCACATGTGTATACATTTTCGTTATTTTCTGTATTGATATATTTATGGGACAGATGGTTTGCCTATAACAAATTACTTACAGGCATGTTCATTGGATTTATTTCCGGATTAATTGTGCTCATTAGACCCATCAATATTATCCCTGTGGTTGTCTTTCCTTTATTTTACAATTTAATTGATATAAAACAAATCAAAGATCGTGTCGTTTATCTTTTAACCCAATATCAACAAATAATTTTAATGGTATTTTTTGCAATATTACCATGGATTCCCCAATTCTACTATTGGCATTTGAATACAGGACAATGGTTCTACTATTCATATGGAGACGAAAAATTTTTTTTCTTAAAACCCCAAATTATCAATGGATTATGGAGCTATCGTAAAGGATGGTTATTGTATAATCCTTTGATGTATCTTACAATCTTAGGCATCCCTGTTTTATGGAAATACCGGAGATCTTTGTTTTGGTCATACGTAATTATTTTTCCATTATACATATACGTTGTATTTAGTTGGTGGTGCTGGTGGTATGGCGGATCATACGGCGGACGGGCAATGATAGATATTTATCCGGTTCTTATTTTTGCTTTGGCTGCCATTATTGACAGGATTTTTAATTTGGAAAGATCCTTACGTTTCTTTAAATATGTTTCAATGATCCCGGCTTTCATGCTGATTTATTGGAACATACTGCAAATCATTCAATACAGGCATACTTTTCTGCATTATGACAGCATGACCAAAGAAGCTTATTGGAAATTATTCGGAAAACCTGCTTTGTCCGATACTGCTTATTGGAGTTTGTTAAGCCCACCTGATTATGAAAAAGCCAAAAGGGGCGAAAGTGAGTACCCTTAATTTATACAATTGACAAGTTTGGCAATATATTTTCCCAAAACATCATATTCAATATTAACACGACTTCCTTGAACGATTGTATTGATGTTGGTGTGTTGAAAAGTATATGGAATGATGGCAACATCAAAAGTTTTTTCATTCACATTAAAAGCAGTTAAACTGATACCATTGACACATACGGAACCTTTCTCGACAATCAGCCGGGTACCATTCTCAGGCTTGAACGTATATTGCAATGATCCATCTTTTTGTTGAATGTCTATGCATTCTGCTGTACAATCCACATGTCCCTGAACAATGTGGCCATCAAATCTGCCGTTGGCGGGCATACTTCTTTCAAGATTAACCAAATCACCTGTTTGAATATCCTTGAAATTGGTTTTTTGAAGAGTTTCGGGGACTAAAATTACTTGATAGGCCTTTTGCCGTGGAAATAGTTTATTCACAGTCAGACAGACGCCATTATGGGCAATGCTTTGATCGATGTATATCTCATCAAAAAAGGGTGCTTCTATGGTCAATACCATGTTTCCTGCTTCATTCTCAACATTAATCACTTTTCCGATAGATTCAACAATTCCGGTAAACATCTTTATTTATCTCTTAACAATTGAATATAACCGGTCAAAACACGGGATTTGATACCTTCAAAATAAATTTCGTTGACAATACAAACGTAATAATACACACCATCCGAGCAAGGTTGACCGGTAACCTGCGAAGTTCCGTCCCAAAGTATATCAGGATTGGTTGTGTGAAAAACTTCGGTACCCCAACGGTTATAAATTTTTATATCGATTGATTCGACAAAACGGTAAGGAAATGGTTTTAAAAGGTCATTCATGCCATTGTTGCCGGGGGTAAATATATTTGGTAATTGATATTCCGGACAATTGTCTACACATATACTGTCGGCAAATGCACTTTTATTTCCGGCAGAGTCGATGGCAGCAATCGTATAACAACCGGCAATGCTTTTGGCATTGGTATGCACAAAGAATGTATCGTTGGCAGAATTAAACGTAGCCAATAGTTGATAATCGCCATTTGGTTGAGACATAAAATACAATTCATAGCCCAACACATCATCTGCGCATGTTTTATTTGGATTGTTCCATAGAATAATATTCTCAAATTTGTTGCAGTTTGAATATAGATTCATTTCCGGAGAGCACGGAGGCTCGTTATCAATTGGTATGGCGCAAATTTCTTGAGAATAGTTTTCCAAATAGTTATTAAAAATCGTATAACTTCCTTTGGTTTTGATTTTATAGCAATAGGTGGTACCATTGTTTAGTCCGGTATCTACAAAAATTCTTTGATAAACGGTTGTAAGAGAATCATAAACAGTTGTAACGGGATTGAATCTAAAGACAGTGAAGCTGTCGTTGTGCCAAGGAACCCATTCGTCCCAGGTTAGGATTACTTTATTATCACCCGGTGTGGCATTAATAAAAACAGATGATGCTTTGGTCGAGTTCCCTATGGTTTTGTTATTGCCTGTACTAATGTCTACAAATGTCAATCTGTAATTGTAGTCAGAATCTTTGGTATTGAGATTGTTGTCAATATAAGTAGTGTCGTTGATTGAAAGAGTGGAATCAACCAGAACATAATTGCTTCCGTTTTTTCCATCAGCACGGTAAATAAGATATTTATATGGGCCGGGATAGGCCAACGTGTCATGTTCGGTTGGTTTCATCCATCTTAAATAGATACTTCCGGACGTGGCATCAGTGTTTATGACGCTTACATTTGTTATTAAAGGAACATCAAATTTTAGGTTTGTACAGACCTCTTTTGAGATATAACTTTCTGCCCCATCAGGATAAACCGCCACAATACGGTAGCAATATGTTTCTCCGTAATTGAGACCGATACCATTGTTATCATCTAAAAATGTGGTATCAGACCAGCTGTTGGTTTCTCCGATTAAAGTATAACCGAGTGATGAAGGCATACCTGTTTCGCAATAAGCCGGTATATAACCTGTTGGCCCGTTTTTTCGATACACAAGATATTTGACTACATTCTGGCATCTGTCTTTTGACCATTTTACTTCAATAGAAACACCGTTGGGCGACAGCCATAGCGAATCAGGCGGATGCCCAATGACTTGAATCTTTAATGCTGTGAAAGTAACAAGTTGGTTGGCCGAATTCAGATCATTGGCTTTGAATACTGCTTTATATAATTTTTTAGATACATGTTCGCATAGAGTTTGCCAAATAAACTGTCCGGTAACACTTGGGGCAGGAGAGGCGGGAGGATTAAATACTGCTGGTGAAGGAGAAACCGCAAACGGATTATTGCTTCCGGGTTCGTTGGTATTAGAAGTCAGGGCGGTAATTGTGCAATTGTCTCCGTTGGGATCGGATGCACTGATATTTACATTTATCAGGTCACCTGCTCTTACGCAAATATCTTGCAGAGGATTAAACACAGGAGGTTGGTTGGTACAACTTCCAATGGTGATTTGCATATCCCTTAATACACTTCCTATTATGTAGCCATTACGATATTCAGTAATCAGAATGGCTACATTGAATTCGCCCTGCATCACGGGAGTGTTCCAAGTCATTGTGCCATTTGCATCGATAGTCAAACTATTTGAAGCTTGTGGAAAAGTGTAACCGGGCAAGGTGTTGCCATTGTATCCCTTGCAAGCTACGAGTGAATATGCCAGGCTGTCGCCATCGGGATCATAAGCTACAGGATTGTGCTGATAAATTTGATAGATACATCCATTGTCGATGGGAGGGTAATAGAGTACAGGAGAATTATTTATCCCTAAAAAACCGTTTATGATCAATTTGGTTTCAATATAGAATGGTTGTTCCACTGAGTTGGGAATATTCACGATTCCGGCGTTCCGGTTTGGATCGGTAACGCTGATGGTCCATGTACATGCCCCGGTAAAAGTGAAAGTGGTAATGTATACGTTTCTTTGTATGGAAGGATTGCTTGTAGGCACAATCGAATCCCTTTCCACAGAATCGACGTGTGTGGTTGTTCCACAGGAATATTTTACTTCCAATTCAGGACGGTCGGCAGGGCTGTTTGGATCAGTATAAGTTACTATTTTTATTTCATAGGTGTTGCCGTATAAATGGCGATAGGTAATTTCTCCGGCGCGATTATGTGTGGCGTATAATCGCAACGTGAGAAACAATAGAATCAAAAACGGATATTTTAAAATTTTGTTCATTCAATTACAACAAAATTAAACAATTAAGTCATCGAAGAAAATAAAAGAAAGTTTTTTTGATTTTTTTAATATGTCTGTAAACTTATTTTTTACAAATTCCTAATAGATCAATGCTTTCTTCTTTTAAATTAGATGATATTGTATAAAAATCTTTAGTGCTGTAAAGATCCATAAACGCATTTTGAGAATTATTTGGTTTATTTTTTTTGAGTCGCGAAATGCGATGGGCTATCCATTTTTTCAAAGATTCGGGAATTAGTTTTTTTAGTGAAAAAGAAGGGGCGTCCCGATATTTTTTGACTCTTTCAAACTCAATCCTTTGTATCTCATCCTGTGCGCGTATACCAATTATTTTGGCATCATCAAAGATATTTTTCAGTTCTTTTTCAAGTTCCTCCGGTAGATATTCCCTTAAATGAAAACTGTTCCACGGTTTTTGACCCGGTTTTAACCGGTAATGTCGGTTGGGAGTTGTCAATAAAAATGTACCTCCGGGTTTCAACACTCTTTTAATTTCTTTTAAATACCGGTCGACGTTTTGCACATGTTCTATTACTTGAAAAGATACAATTAAATCAAAGGAGCTGTCGTCAAAGGGTATTGTAAAACCATCGTATTTTTGAAAAGAGCAATTATTCCCTTCATATTTCTTCCGGGCATCCAAAATGGAGTCCTCGTCTACATCGATTCCGGTAACTTTTTTAGCATGCTTCGATAAGAAAAATGTGCCATAACCTTCTCCACAACCTACTTCCAATACATTTGCATTTTCTTGTATAAAACTAAGAGCATATTCATAAGCAAAAAGGTGACGTAGATAGATGAGATATTGAATCTTATTGTCAAAATTTCCCGGGATAATTCTTTCGACACGTTTGGTAATTTCAGCCATATTCGTAATTTTTTTAAAACTTGTATCATTGGTTGGGATCTTTCCAGTCGCCATTAGATTTTATCAAGTTTATTAGAGCATCTACGGCTTGATCCTCAGGTACATTTCGTTGCACGATTTCTTTTTTCTTGTATAACGTGATTTTTCCGGGGCCCGATCCAACATAACCATAGTCGGCATCGGCCATCTCGCCGGGACCATTGACGATACATCCCATAATGCCTATTTTCAAACCTTTAAGATGAGCTGTGGCTGCCCGTATCTTTTGTGTTGTTTCTTGCAGGTCAAATAATGTTCTACCGCAAGATGGACAGGCAATATATTCTGTTTTTGATATTCTTTCACGGCATGCTTGAAGAATATTAAAAGACAGATGGAGGAGAAATTGATTGTCGAAATGTTTTGATCTGATCCATACGCCATTGCCCATGCCGGATGTGAACAGAGCACCTAAATCGGTTGAAGCGTAAAGAGTAAAGCTTTCTTTATCTTTGATATCGGATTCGTATTGAAAAACAACAGGTTGTTTTGAACCCTTCAGATTCAGATAGTTGATAAAATTTCTCCAGGCCTTCATAGGATGATCAAGCCGGCCGGTCAAAATCCAAACGATGTTATTTTTTTGAAGCAATGAATCATCGGGAAAATCCTCCGGATTATCGACATTTTGCACTATGAAATTTAAGTCGGGATGAATGGTTGATGTTTGAATAAATTCAGTAATTGAATTGTATACCGGAAAAATTCTTGGATGTTTGAATTCCTTCAATTTATGCGAACTGATAAGGAAGTTAAGGTTTTCCGGCCAGTTTATATTCAGGTCAATATCAGGAACCAAAACATAATCAGCGGCATTGTCTTTAATGTTCCATTTATCAGAGTCAGGATTGTAAACATAGCCAAGTGCCAATAATTTTCCGGGATGATTGAGAGAAGATTGTATTTGGGAGAATACCATTGGGTGAAGATCGCTTCCTATGATGTTTTGAATATTATGGGTTTCTCTTTTTTCGTATGCAAATGGATTAAATGTGATTTTTTCCATTTCGGGAAGGTCGATGGAGAATGGATAACGAATGGCAAGTTTTCGGGCAACAGGCATTTCATTTTCGGGATCTTCGGTCAGCGAAACACGGATTGTATCACCAATGCCATCCTCCAAAAGAGTGCCAATGCCCACGGCAGATTTTATTCTGCCGTCTTCGCCATCGCCGGCTTCCGTAACACCCAGGTGAAGTGGATAAAGAGTCCCTTCTTCACGCATTTTTACTACCAGCAGGCGATAGGCTTGTATCATCACCTGCGGGTTGGATGCTTTCATTGAAAGTACTATATTGTGAAAGTTTTCATCCTTACAAATTCTTACAAATTCCATAGCTGACTCAACCATTCCCTCGGGAGTGTCTCCATAGCGGCTCATGATACGGTCGCTGAGCGATCCGTGATTGGTGCCAATTCGCATGGCTGTTCCGTATTCTTTACAAATTTTTACCAGCGGCAAAAACTTTTCCCTGATTTTTTCAAGTTCTTCCTGATATTGTTTTTCGGTGTATTCTATTATTTCAAACTTTTTTTTGTCGGCATAATTACCGGGATTTATTCTGACTTTTTCAACCAGCCGGGCTGCTACCATTGCTGCATTAGGGGTAAAATGAATATCGGCAACTATAGGCGTGCGATAACCTCTTTTTTTCAATTCTTCTTTTATGTTTTTGAGGTTTTCGGCTTCTTTTATACTTGGCGCTGTAATTCTGACAAGTTCACAACCGGCCTCTATCATTCTTATGGCCTGCTCAACTGTGGCCTTTGTGTTCATGGTGTCGGTCGTGGTCATCGACTGGATGCGTATAGGGTGTGCTCCCCCCATTTTTAGATCACCAATCGACACTTCGATGGTGGGAAGCCTTTTGTATTGGTTAATGGATATGCAATATGATTTAATTTGCTTAATTTTTTTGGTCAACATATTAACTACTCGACACAATTTTTTTGTAAAATTACACTAAAATCCTGAACTTATATTTTTTTGATTATGCAACCTTAAAATTAATTGACAAGTCAAAAAATATTGTAGATTTGTATAAAATAAATTTGTTATGTTTAAAAAGATACTTCCTTTAATATTAGTCTTATCCCAATCTGCTTTTGCACAGGTAAAAATTAATGAGTATTGCGCTGCCAATATCTCGGTTGCGACAGATCAATTTGGAGAATATGAAGATTGGATTGAACTTTATAACACATCTGCTTCAACTTTAAACTTATCCGGGTATTATCTGAGCGACAACCCCAACAAACCTTTAAAATGGCGATTTTCTACCATCTCAATTCCCCCTAACGGATATTTGGTGGTTTATTGCTCGGGCAGGGATACAATACAAAACAATGAACCTCACACAAATTTTAAACTGACGCAAACAAAAGGAACAGAGTATATTATCTTGTCAAATTCTGCCGGAACTCTGGTAGATTCCATATGGATCAGACGCCATCAGAAAAATCACTCCTGGGGCAGAGCAAGTGATGGCGCCTCGACCTGGAATGTGTTTACAACTCCTACTCCCGGTGCTTCCAATTCCGGTGGTAAAACAAGATATGTAGCCACACCGCAATTTTCTCTTCAGGCGGGTTTTTATACTTCTTCTCAAACTGTCACCATCACATGCAGCGATGCCAATGCAACCATTTATTACACAACAGATGGAAGCACACCCACTCAGTCGTCAACTCAATATACGGGTCCCATAACGGTGTCGCAAACTACCGTTTTAAGAGCAAGGGCTTTTAGTTCCGACCCAAATTTATTGCCAAGTTTTATTGAAACCAATACCTATTTTATCAATGTATCTCATGTAGTGCCGGTATTGTCAATAGCCGGCGATCAAATAGAAACCCTTTTGAATGGTTCTCAAATTAAACCCGAAGGGAGTATTGAATACTTTGATAGAACAAAATCATTTAAAGCCGAGGCAGTAGGAGAGTTTAACGAGCATGGAAATGACTCTTGGGCATATGCTCAAAGGGGATTTGATTACATTACCCGTGACCAGTTTGGATACAATTATGGGGTAAATGACAAAATATTCACCCATCGTAAAAGAAAATCTTTTCAACGGTTAATCATTAAAGCAGCGGCCAATGATAATTATCCATTTGGCGTGGGAGGCAATTTGGGGCCTGCCCATATTCGTGATGCTTATGTCCATACATTGGCTCACCTGGCTGATTTAAGAATGGATTACCGTATTTATGAACCTTGCATCTTATATGTCAATGGTAAATATTGGGGAGTATATGAGATAAGAGAAAAAGCCGATGACAGTGATTTTACGTCATACTATTATGATCAGGATGAGAAATACAGCGGTTCGCCAATTTGGTTGCAATATCTTAAAACTTGGGGATCTACATGGTCGGAATATGGTGGATCTCAAGCCCAGGCAGATTGGAATAATTTTAAAAATTTTGTGTTGAGCAACAATATGGCAATTATGTCAAATTATGACAGTGTGAAAAAGGTTTATAATGTCGGTAGTTTGATAGATTATGTAGTATTGAATTCTTATGTGGTTTGCACTGACTGGTTAAATTGGAACACGGCATGGTGGAGAGGGTTGAATCCCAATGGCGACAAGAAAAAGTGGCGATATGTTTTGTGGGATATGGATGCAACCTTCGATCATTACATCAATTATACGGGGGTTCCTTCTACAGCCCCGAATGCAGACCCCTGTAATCCCGAAAGTTTAAATGATCCCGGTGGGCAAGGTCATATTCCGATACTCAATGCTTTGCTTGCCAATGACACTTTCCGGCAAGAATATATAACACGCTTTATCGATTTAAACAATACATATTTCAGTTGCTCATCCATGCTGGCCATATTGGATAGCCTGATAGCTCAAATTGATCCGGAAATGAATGGGCAGATCAGCAAATGGGGAGGGTACATATGCCGGATGGCAACAAAATGTGCAAGATATGAAAAACTTTATTCAGGCCAGATGTGATTCAATCAACCAGGGCCTGAAAAATTGTTATAATGTTAAAGGACCATATGATTTGATTGTCGATGTCAGTCCTGCCGGTGCAGGGAAAGTCAAAATTAATTCTATTTGGGCTCCAAATTATCCCTTTACTGCTCAATATTTTGGAGGTATTCATACTATTTTGGAGGCCAAAGCATCAAACGGTTATGTATTTGACCACTGGGAGTTTAAAAACGGACATACCTTTATCCCTAACGATTCTTCATTGATTGTAAAATTTGATATTGATACCTTCCCCGAACATGTTGTGGCCCATTTCAAAGCTGTGGAGACACCTGAAGATACAACACCATCTTTAAATGGAGAATTGGCTGTGCCCAATGCTTTTTCTCCCAATGGTGACGGTAAAAATGATATTCTTTATCTATTAGGGAAAAAAGATATTGTCAGTGTTGAATTGTGGATTTACACGAGATGGGGAGAACAAGTGTTTTATACCAATGACTATTCCATAGGGTGGGATGGTACCTATAAAGGCAAACCTGTTGATACCGGGGTGTATGTATACAGATTGAAAGCTACCAAAAAAGACGGAACAAAAATAAATCGAACCGGCAACATAACATTGATACGTTAAAAGCAATTTTATGAAAAAAACAGCTCTATTTATAATTTTTGCAGTGATTGTCCTGAATCCTTGTTTTGTATTAGGGCAAGATTTTCATTTTTCCAATCCAAAAGCGCTTTCGTTATCCCTAAATCCGGCTTTGGCCGGTACCGGTCATTCGACAATGCATGCTGCCGCTGCATATCGGACTCAGTGGCAAAGTGTAACTATGCCCTACATAACCTATGCAGGCAATTTTGATATGTCGTTTTTAAAGGACCCTAATAGCCCAAGACAAAACGCATTTTTTGGAGTAGGATTTGATTTTTATTCTGATCGTGCCGGCGATGCCAACCTCGGTCTTACGCAATTCAACGTTTCTATTTCGGGTACAGTGCCTTTTGATGACAATAACCGTTTGTCGGCAGGCCTTCAAGGAGGAATAGGACAAAGAAAAGCGGATTTTTCAAGATTGTTTTTTGCCAACCAATACGATGGTAAAGGTTTTGACCCCAATGTCAATTCAGGTGAATTTGACAATTTGTCCGGCCCTGCTTATGCCGACGTGGCTTTTGGTATGGTTTATCAATACAGCACGGCCATGAACAGGTTTTGGGAAAATAATCGTACCGACTTCCAATTTGGCATTGCTTTTTATCACATCACCCAACCACAAATAACACTCTTGCAAAACGGAAATGACAAATTATATAGAAAAGTATCTGTTTTTGCGTCTTATTATCGTGATATTGCCAATACCAAATTGGCCATCATGCCATCCCTGTATTATTATTTACAAGGTCCTCACAGGGAGTTGTTGATGAATTTTTTCTTAAGGAATAAAATTAAGGAATCCTCATCTAAAGTGAATGGATACAATGAAATCTCTTTGTATTTTGGATTGTCTTTCAGATATCAGGATGCGCTGATTCCTTCCTTTGGTTTTTCGGTTGGAGACCTTTGGTTCAATATTAGTTATGATGTGAATATTTCTTCTTTGGCACAGGCCTCGCGTTACAGTGGAGGATTAGAGTTTACATTGCAATATAATAACCTTAGCAGGGCATTGCGAAAAGCTCGTTAATTTTATATTTTATGAAGCTAAAAGCATTGTTAGTATTATTGTTTATCATCCCATGTCTAAATTCACAGGAGGATTCTTTAAACGCGGTAAAATTAGGACATTGGTATAAACCCGGTCTGCCTGCTACTTATGTTCCTAATATTTATAATGATGTTTGGGGAATACATTGGAAAGGAAAAGATTATGCAATCATCGGTTCAACGTTGGGAACACATATAATCGATGTCACCGACCCTTCCAATGCTTTTGAAGTTGACTTTGTGCCGGGTGTATATAATTTACCCATTCATAGGGATATAAAATCTTATAAAAACTATCTGTATGTTGTGACCGATGCAGGTTTTTCAACATTTCAAATCATTGATTACTCCTATCTGCCCGATTCTGTCCATCTGGTTTATAACCACGACAGTTTGATAATCAGTAGCCACAACATATTTATAGATTCAGCAACGGCAACCCTGTATGCTGCGTCTGTTCGTTCAGGAAATTATCCGGGAAGTTACAATTATTTTGTTTTATCATTAGCCAATCCCGAAGTGCCTGTTTTGATTTCCAAGGATAATGTGCTTCTCCCGGAGAGCGTGCATGATTTTTATGTAAGAAATGATACCATCTTTGCCAATGACGGCAACTCAGGTTTGTTCATAATGAAAAAAAACGGAAACAACATATCTGTTTTAAAACAATTGTCAGGATATCCTGATAATGGATATAATCATTCGGGTTGGTGGAGTGAGGATGGGAAATACTACGTGTTTGCAGATGAAACTTATGGAAAACGCATAAAAATTCTGAAAACAGAGGACTTTAATAATTTGGAAATAATTTCACTGTTTGGTTTTGGAACAAACCAAAGTGTTCCACACAATTTGATCTGGGTCGACACTTTGGTTTATATCAGCTATTATTTTGACGGATTACAGGTGTATAATGTAAAAGACCCTTATCATCCTGTAAGAATCGCATATTACGACGAATGCGTAACTACCGTAAACGATGCTTCTTATGCCGGGGCATGGGGGGTTTATCCTTTGACAAAAACAAAAATCCTGATTTCGGATATGATGGATGGTTTATTTATCATTGACATCAGCGAAGCGTTTAAGCAGGATGTGAGCCCGGATACGGCCAATTATCCTGATATTCAGATAGAATCAAACATAACTGACAATAATTTGAGATTGAATATACCTGATGGATACGAAAATTTACAATGGTGGGTTTATTCATCCGGAGGAAAATTGATTTCTGAAGGTAAGCATTCGTTAAACAAGCAAAGAACGAAGTTAGATTTGAATATAAATACATATCTCTCGCAAGGTATGTATTTTTTGTTGCTTCATGCCGATAGTCAAGTCAAATCTTTTAAGTGGTTTAAATATTAAAATCTATTCGATAATCATGCACTGACTGTCTTTTTTCATGCTGTTGGAAATCAATTTTAACAACTTGTTAATGAATTGTTGATTAATCTTTATGCGTTTGTGAATTTCTTTTTTCTTAAAAATTTGAATATTTGATTAGATGAATGGAAATTTGTAAAAAAGTTTACAAAATGAATATACCACCCGAGATAATCGACAAATTGGCTGAGAAACCTTTCGCCCTTCAAGATATACTTCAATTTGCTGATCAAAAAGTAGAATCTTTTATGTTTTATTGGACAAAAGAAGAGTATTTAGATATATGCAAAGCTTTGGACGTATATAATGTTCCTGCATTCAACATCTCAAATATTAACCATGCATATGGGGAGGAATGCCAATATGACGATTCAAATGATCACATTTTGCCCTTCATACATTTAATGAATTGGAAAAAGAATATTCTTTTTCAAGTAATCCAATCCAATTTAAACATTGCAACTACTTTACCATTCGATGCCTCTTTTCTTCAGCTGCAATTATTAAAACCATTCCGGAATCATTACGAATGCTTGTCAAATGAATTGAAAAAATTAATTTTCATATATCCGGATACATTAATCAAACCATTTGTATTGACCTCTCTAAATAAGGTTAAGCAATTAATGGAAGAAATTTTGAACGAAACTCCCTATGGCTCCTGGGTTGCTTTAATTGCATACAGACACCTGATTTCACCAACCATTGAAACATATCTTCGAAAGCAGCCGGTGGATTTTTCTTATGTTGAACAATTTAAACAAACCGATTTTGAACAAAGCGAAAAAGCTGTTCATTTTTTGATTAATCATTGTATCCATCCTTTATATCATATAAATTTTTGGGATAGAATAGTTGACAAATTAAGCAATTATATATTTGAAATCAACAATGACCTTGAAATATGTGGCATCATTGAGTTACAAAATGTGACCGGTTATGTTAAGGAAATAACAGGGATATTAAAAAATTAATTTCAATTTATTCAGAGTAACTGCTCCAATTTTATCCTATTATTCAATACTTCCCGGCAGCATGTAATTTAGTTTAGTATGTTTATTACAGAATACTTGGCTTGAATTTTTGTAGAAATCTTATATCGTTTTCGGAATACATTCTAATATCCGATACACGGTATAACAATTGTGCAATTCTTTCCACGCCCATACCAAATGCAAAACCGGAATAAAGATCAGTGTCGATTTGACAGTTGTTGAGCACCTGAGGATCGACCATACCACATCCCAATATTTCGAGCCATCCGCTGTATTTACAAACATTGCATCCTTTTCCATTGCAGATAGTGCAAGAAACATCAACTTCGGCAGATGGTTCGGTAAAAGGAAAATATGAAGGACGCCAACGCGTTTGGGCAATATCGCCAAACATTCTTTTTGCAAAATAATTCAATGTATTTTTTAGATCCATGAAAGAAACTTTCTTGTCAACATACAATCCCTCCACTTGATGAAAAAAACAATGGGCTCTTGCAGAAATGGCTTCGTTGCGATATACTCTTCCGGGAGACAATGTGCGAATGGGAGGTTTTTGATTTTCCATCACCCTGATTTGGACGGATGAAGTGTGGGTGCGTAATAAGAGAGGGAAATTCTTCAGGAAAAAAGTGTCTTGCATATCTCTGGCAGGATGATCTTCCGGAAAGTTTAAAGCTGAAAAGTTGTGCCAATCGTCTTCAATTTCAGGTCCGGTCGATACATCAAATCCAATCTCTTTAAAAATATCAATAATTTTCCGGGTAACAATCGTTATCGGATGTTGACATCCTTGCTCATGAAGAGTTGCTTTTAAAGTGAAATCAGGCAAATTTTTGATTTGAGCAGTGGAGTCAAGGTTCTTTTTTAGGCCCTGAATTCTTTCCTCAACGAGTGACCTCAACTCGTTGATGGCTTTTCCTGCTTCCTTTTTGTGTGCAGGGTCTATATTTTTCAATTCGGCATAAAGCGATTTTATAATGCCGTTATTTCCCAACCATTTGATGCGATAATCTTCCAAATCCTTGGCGGTATTAATTTTTTCATTTAATGCCTGACTGGAAAGATCTGCAATATTTTTGATCAAACTCATAAATATTCATTTCAAAATTTTCATTGATAAAACTTTGACATCTTCAAGCGGTCTGTCATATTGATCGGTGGGCACAGATGCAATTTTGTCCACTACATCCAGACCGTTCACCACTTGTCCAAAAACCGTATATGAACCATCCAAATGAGGAGCGCCTCCCAAGGTGGTGTATGCTTTTATTTGCTCTTCCGAAAATTTTGTTTTCAATCTGACCTCATACATTTTTAGTTGATCCACAGTAAATTTCCTGCCTTGCACAATATAAAATTGACTTCCTGATGATTCTTTTTTGGGATTGATATCATCCCCTAAACGTGCAGCGGCAAGTGCCCCTTTTTTATGGAACAAATGCGGCTTGAATTCGGCCGGAATAGTATACCCTGGGCCTCCATTGCCTAATATTGCCCCTTTTTTGGCGTTTTTTGAATCCGGATCACCACCTTGTATCATGAATTCCCTTATTACTCTATGAAATAATGTGCCGTCATAGAATCCTTTTTGCACCAATTTGATGAAATTGTCACGGTGTTTGGGGGTTTCATTATACAGTTCCACAACAATTGTCCCCATGGAAGTTTCAATTTTCACCTTGGTTCTTTTTTCTGTATAAGTGTTGAAAGAAGTAAACATAAAAATTATCACAACAAAAAAAAATAATTTGTATATCTTCATAGCAAAAAAATTTTTTATCTTTGTATGTGCAATTTTAAGAAAAGTATATTTAAAGACAATAAAAAATTAAAATATGAAACACACCTTAACATTGTTTTTAACTGCGGTTTTTGTATTAGCATTTGCCCTTCCATCTTGTAAAAAAGAAGTTCCCCCAACTTTAATAATCACTGTGAAAAACAAAGATGGAAAAATTAGAAAAGGGGCATGGGTGCATGTTTATCCGAATCATGCTACACAAGGTACATTAAATCCCGAAATGGAAAAAGAAGGGTATACCGACAGTAATGGAGAAGTTCGATTCGATTTTAAATATTCTGCTGTATTAGACGTGGATGTGATTGATACAACCCGTTATTTTAATGATTCTACATTTACTTATGTTGTAGATTCTGTTTATGGCCATAAAATTGTAAAAATCGAAACTCGCAGACAAGGAAGCAAAGAGAATATTTTCAGAGAAGAGGTTGTAGTAAAATAAGTTAAACATATTTTTACTTATTAATTCTTTTCATACCACTTGTTCAATTTCAAAAAAACTGCAATTCAGTCAATTTCAAAGTATCTGCAGATTAAATTTTTGAATAATTTTTCCTGTATATCGGGACTCATTGGAGGAATTGGTTTAATTGGATTATAAACAGGCCAACCATTTTCATCTCTTCCTTTTTTTTCAAAATAGCCAACTAACGCTAACAATGACATGATGCCTATTTGTATAATGTCTGTTTTGTCGGTTTTTGAAAACTTACGTGAGGGTTTCCCTAATTCTTGCAAGCCGATGATGAATAAAATTCCTTCTACAGGCAAAATTTCACCAAATCGCTCTATGCACATTTTTTCAAATTTTGTCCACTTTCGGGCTAAATCATCGCTTATGTTATCCACAACGGCAGGTTTAAAATTTTTTTCAAAATTCTAAAAATTTATTGGAAATGTATACACCTTTGTAAGTTAAAACATATAAACATTGAGTACCATTGAAATAATATTACTGTTGCTGCCGATGGTGGGATTGATCAAAGGGATGCTCAATGGTGCAGTTAAAGAATTGATGGGGTTTGCCGTGATTTTTTTGGGCATCACCGGCGTGATGAAATTTTCTCACTATAGCATAGAACTATTAAAAGACACGGTAAGTGAAAAATGGTTGGTTTTTACGGCTTATCTTTTTACACTTCTGATTATAATGTTAATTATTTGGTTGGTTGCACGTTTTGTTGAGAAAATAATAAAATCCGTAGGATTAAATTTTTTAAATAGAATATTAGGTGGATTGATAGGAATGAGTAAATGGGCAATTATCCTGTCGGTGGTAGTTTATATGTTTTATAAATTGAACGAAAGATTTGATTGGTTAAATAAGGAGTTTTTTGAATTGCAAGTAGTCAAAGTTTATGTTTCTATTGGGGATTATTTGTTTGGGTATATTCCTGAAAAAAGCAACTTTAATTCTTAAAATCAAGTCATAGAAACATATGACAATGGAAAAATCTGACAACCATAATAAAAAACCTGCTCCCGAAATTGTGACCGGCAATGCGAAGCATCTGTTAAATTCAATAAAAAACACAGTTACTATCAATGATTTAAAAGAAAAAGAATACGCGGGAGAAGATCTGACACCTCGTGAACGAACAGCCATAATTAACTATGACCGCTATCGATTGCGTATTTTAAAAAATACAAGTAACGAATCCGATTTTCATAAAAAGTATCTTTATTTGCAAATATTGGCCAATACAAAACCCTATGAAGAATTTTTAAAACCTGAATATTACTAGTAAATGGCTCTTAATTTACAGATAAACGGCAAGTTTGACTTTTTTAATGGTATGGTTGGTAGATGATATTGTATTATATTTGCATATAAATTTAAAAATTTACAACTATGAAAAAATTATCTGTTTTCATTTCGTTTTTGGTAGGCGCAAATTTAGCTGCCCAACCATCTCTTGATTATAGCAATTATGTTCCTACAGTCGGCACGTCAGTGACGTACTATGTTATTGATTCAACATACTCTCCCGGAGCTTCAGGGGCCAATGTCACATGGGATTTTACAAATATGAAAAAATATAACAACTTAACCAATACGGTATACATAGTAAATCCCTCGCAAACACCTTATGCATCACAATTTACGGGAGCAACATATGCCGATACGGCACAAGGGCAAAATACAACATACTACTCATGGAATTCTTTCGACGTGAAAAACCACGGATACGTTTTTAAAGGCATACAATCTCTAGGCGACGTGCTTATTAAATTCAGCAATGACCAGGAAATAGTCATGCAATTCCCATTTACTTACAACACTACTTTTACTGATAATTTTTCAGGAAGTGTTTCCAGTTCTCAAGGTTTGTCAGGAACGGTTTCGGGTTCTGTCACTGTGACGGGAGACGGTTATGGAACATTGAAATTGCCTTATAACATAACATTAAACAATATCTTGAGAGTAAAGATGCAAGAAAACGCCACTGTAACTACTTTGCTGGGGCAATTTACCTTGACTGGCACTACTTATTTGTTTTACGATACTTCCAATACCAACAAATTACCAATTTTGAAATTTTATGATTTAAATCTTAATGGCAATCAAATGAAATATGTTCATTCAATTTACGATGCACCTGTTTCTGTAAAAGAATATGCACAAAATAATCAGTTTTCAATTTATCCCAATCCTGTATCCAATGTTTTGAACATTTCATTGAGCAAGCCGTTGAAAGCGGTGGTTGAGATAATGGATGTGACTGGTAAAACAATTCATAAAGAAGTAATGTCTTCACAGACAAGTTTTCTTCAAATTAATGTAGGCGGATTGCCTGCCGGAGTATATTTTATTTCCATCTCGGATGAAAATGGCGTGCGTTCGGTTTCCAGATTTATCAAAGAGTAAAGTTTTTTATTCCATAGATAACTCCAAAAACAAGGGTCCAATCAAATTGAGCCCTTGTTTTTGGTTTGGAATAAAAAAAATTATATTTTTGACTTTAAAATAAATGTGCATGAAAAAATATTTACTTGCTTCTTGTTTAATTACGCTTACGGCGGCTTTTGCTCAAGACGTGCATTTTTCACAAATGAATTATTCGCCCATACAGGTTAATCCTGCGTTAGTGGGAGCCGATCATGAATTACAAGCTATAGCATTGTATCGGTCTCAATGGCAAAGCATATCCTATCCTTTCAAGACCATCAATGCATCGTTTGATATGCGCTTAAACAACAAGCGAAATAAAAAAGGTTATTTTGCAGGAGGATTGCAATTTTTTAGCGATCAGGCAGGAGAGGTAAAAGTGAGTGCCACGAATATTTCCCTATCATTTGGCTATCATGTGAAGATTGGCGAAGGACAAACACTTGGAGGCGCCTTGTTGGGGGCCTATCATCAAAACAGCATCAATTACGATGATGCCCGTTGGGGTTCGCAATACAATGGGTTGAAATGGGATGGTACACTACCCTCCAACGAATTTGTGAGCAACTCGTCTTTTGGATTTTTTGATGCAGGAGTGGGGGTAGTATACAATTACAAAAAACACGACACATATAAAATAGGCGGGGATCAACAATGGTTTTCGGCAGGTGTGGCGATGTATCATTTAAATCGGGCAAAGTATGGATTTATAGATTTAAGCAATGACAAACTATACAGCCGGATATCGATATTTGCGAGGGGGTTGGTGGGAATAGGCAATAGTAAATTTTCGGCAGCACCATCGGTGTTTTATCAAATGCAGGGACCTGCGAGGGAGTTATTAATGGGTACATACATAAGATATCAATTTCAAGAGGGGTCGAAATATACCGGTTTGAAGGATGCCATAGCATTTGGACCCGGGATATTTTACAGGAATAAAGATGCGATTGTTTTTAAGTTTTTGTTGGAATGGAGTAACTATGCATTGGGTTTTGCGTATGATCTGAATACGTCATCGTTGCAGCAGGCATCAAAAGGCAGGGGTGGTTTCGAGGTTATGCTTCGTTTTGTTTATCCTTCTCCTTTTGGTGGTGCCATGAATAAATCCAGAATTTAATTCCGAAGTCCTTATGATTAGAAAATTGTGCTTTTTGTTGTTAGGATATTGTGTGTTTAATCTTCAGGCTATATACGCACAAAATGTGTTTAATAACGATTCTGTAAAAATCAATATACAGCCATTACCCGATGCAATAAATAGCCCCTTCGATGATTATGCACCTGTCATAACGGCCGATGGGGAAAAAATATTTTTTACGTCTAGAAGACCTTTTACAGAGAAAGAAATCAAAAAAAATAAACAAAGTTTTGAACACATTTATTTTGCTGTGTGGGATGAAAAAGGAAAAGAATGGAGTAAGGCAAAACCATTACCCGAAAACATTAATATTCCCGTAAGGCACTCTTCAAATATTGCTGTTAGCAATGACGGACAACGTTTGTTGATTTATCAGGATGATGTTAATGGCAATGGAGATATTCATGAGAGTATTTTAAGAGGAAAAGAATGGACAAATCCTGTAGCGTTGCCGGAACCTGTCAATTCTCAATATCATGAATCATCAGCGGCATATTCTCCGGATGGTCGAACTTTGTATTTTGTCAGTGACAGACCGGGAGGCAAAGGAGGCCGGGATATTTGGGTTAGTAAAAAGGACTTGAAAACCGGAAAATGGAGTACGCCAAAGAATCTTGGCGCACCGATTAACACAACAGAAGATGAAGAGGCCGTTTTTATTCATCCTGATGGTAAAACATTGTTTTTTTCGTCAAAAGGACATAATTCTATTGGTGGATATGATATTTTTTACTCTGTTTATGAAGATGGAGAGTGGTCAGAACCCGTAAATTTGGGTATACCCGTCAATACACATGGCGATGACCTCTTTTTTGTGTTAAGGGCAGATGGTAAAAAAGCATATTATGCATCTGTTAATAATAACGGCGATAAAGATATTTATGAAATTTCTTTTGAAACAAAAGCGAAAGCAAAACAACCGTCTTTATTACTATTAAAAGGGATTGTGGCTGATGATGAAACAAAACAACCAATTCAGGCAACAATCGAATTGGTTGACAATGCCACGAATGAATTGATTGGGGTTTATCAATCAAACGGTGAAACAGGTGAATATCTGATATCATTGCCCAGTGGCAAAAACTATGGACTCAATGTCAGTGCACCGGGTTATTTGTTTCATTCCGAGAATTTCACTATAGCCGACACGGCTACTTATCAAAAAATTGTTAAAAACATCTTTCTGCAAAAAGCCAAAAAAGGTTCAAAAGTTGTGCTAAGAAATATCTTTTTCGACTACAACAAAGCAACATTGAGACCTGAATCAAAAGTTGAGTTGGAGCGGGTTTATGATTTTCTGAAACAAAATCCAAATGTGAAAATTGAAATTTCCGGACATACAGATGATATTGGGTCGCAAGATTACAATCAGAAACTTTCTGAGGCAAGGGCCAAATCGGTTGTAGATTATCTCATCCGGTTGGGGATATCTCCCGATCGATTGAGTTTTAAAGGGTACGGAAAATTACAACCCATGGTGCCCAACGACAGTGAAGAAAATAGACA
This sequence comes from Vicingaceae bacterium, assembly GCA_026003395.1. Taxonomy (NCBI): domain Bacteria; kingdom Pseudomonadati; phylum Bacteroidota; class Flavobacteriia; order Flavobacteriales; family Vicingaceae; species Vicingaceae bacterium. Next base: position 13,096 of record BPHE01000013.1, on the reverse strand, counting down.
GTTAAACCGCAGGGTCGAGTTTAAAATTCTTGAAATGTAACATTTTAAGCATGTAATTTCTGCCTTCAAAATTCCGGATATATAAATACCCTCTTTCCCGGTTATTTTACTTTTTTTGAATTTCTTTGTCATGGACTTATGCACAAATCTTTTATATCTTGTATAATCATTCGATTCGATGACTCATTTGCATATTCTCGAGATTATTTTATTTTAATTTTTTAAATCTAAATTTAAAAAATTCTTTATTGAAATGCTTAATTTTGATGAAAATTAAAAATCACTGATTATGGAAAAAACAATGGAAATTCCGGTGGCAAAAGAATTGGAAATTTTGGGAGTATATGATCATTTAAAAGGGGCCTCAACCGGCAAAAACTGGTGGGAGACAAACGGTGATACAATCATATCATACTCTCCGGTGGATGCAAAGGAAATTGCCTCATTAAAAAGTGCCCAAAAGGAAGATTATGAAAAAATCATCATACAAGCGGAAAAAGCGTTTAAAGAATGGCGAAAGTGGCCTGCTCCCAAAAGAGGAGAGATAGTTAGACAAATAGGGGATGAATTGAGAAAATATAAAGAACCTTTGGGCAAATTGGTCTCTTATGAAATGGGGAAATCATTGCAGGAAGGTTTGGGAGAGGTGCAAGAGATGATTGATATTTGTGATTTTGCGGTAGGATTATCCCGTCAGTTGTATGGTCTGACCATGCATTCGGAAAGACCCCATCATAGAATGTATGAGCAATGGCATCCCTTGGGAATTGTGGGAATTATCAGTGCTTTTAATTTTCCTGTGGCTGTATGGAGTTGGAATGCTATGATAGCGTGGGTATGTGGTGACGTGTGTGTGTGGAAACCATCGGAAAAAGTGCCTTTATGTGCCATTGCCTGCCAGTCAATCATACAAAAAGTTTTTGAACGTAACAATGTGCCCGAAGGAGTATCATGCTTGATCATCGGAGATTATCGAATAGGTGAATTAATTGCCCACGACGTACGTGTGCCCTTAGTGTCGGCCACCGGATCAACAGCAATGGGAAAAAAAGTTGGAGCTGCGGTTGGTGCACGTTTAGGAAGGTCGTTGCTTGAACTTGGTGGTAATAATGCGATCATTGTCACTCCTTCGGCTGATCTAAAAATGTCAATACCGGCAATTGTATTTGGCGCTGTTGGTACCGCCGGACAACGTTGCACCACAACACGCAGATTAATTGTTCATGAAAACATTTATGAAGAAGTAATCGAAAGATTAAAAAATGCTTATCGACAATTGCGTATTGGCAATCCTTTGGATGCAAACAATCATGTCGGTCCGTTGATCGACAAGCAAGCCGTAGAAAAATATTTAGAAGCCCTTAAACGTGTGGAAGAAGAAGGTGGAAAATGGATTGTAGAAGGCGGTGTATTGGAAGGTCCCGGCTATGAAAGCGGTTGTTATGTTAAACCGGCAATTGCAGAAGTGGAAAATCACTATTCTATCGTACAAGAAGAAACGTTTGCCCCGATACTTTATGTCATGAAATACAAAACCATTGAAGAAGCCATAGAAATGCAAAACGGAGTGAAGCAAGGGCTATCTTCGGCAATCATGACTTTAAACTTAAGAGAAGCAGAATTCTTCTTGTCTTGTGAAGGATCCGATTGTGGCATTGCCAATGTCAACATAGGTACTTCAGGAGCCGAGATAGGTGGGGCTTTTGGCGGTGAGAAAGAAACCGGTGGCGGTCGTGAAAGTGGATCGGATGCCTGGAAAGCATACATGCGCCGTCAAACAAACACCATAAATTACGGAACAGACCTGCCATTGGCTCAAGGAATTAAATTTGAAATTTAAAGTTTTGGTCAAAATTCTACATAAGAAAAAAATTTCTGCAGGTTTTATGTCTTTTAAAAACCTAAGGCGGTTGTTTATTTTATTTGTTTTTTTCTTGTTAAATATCCATTTACAAGCACAATTTTACAATGGCTCACATAATGAATTTGGCAAAAACCGCGTGCAATATGATGAGTTTAAATGGCAATTTATACGGCAGCCAAGATTCGAAGTTTATTATTATGAAGGAGGCAAAGAACCGGCCGAATATGTTGTCAGAGTAGCCAATCAAAACATGAGAATATACGAAGAGTTTTTTGATTTTTATTTCACAGAACGTCTGCAATTTATTCTTTACAATAAACTTTCTCACTTTCATCAAAGTAATGCCGGAATTGCTGATGAAGAAAATTATAATACCGGAGGTGTGGTAAAAATTTTTGGGAATAAAGTATTTTTATATTTTGAAGGATCTCATCTTGATTTGGAGCAACAAATAAAAGCAGGAATCGCCGAAGCTTTGCTTAATCAAATGGTATATGGAGATAATTGGAGAGAGGTTTTAAAAAATTCCACGCTACTTTCTTTGCCGGATTGGTATATGAAAGGATTAATTTCTTATCTCTCAAAACCATGGGATTGGACGATAGAAGATTTTATTGAAGACGGAATAAAAAACAAGAAATTTAAATCATTCAATAAACTCTCCGGAGAACAAGCGATACTCGCCGGTCACAGTTTATGGTATTATATTGCCCAATCATACGGCGAGAAAGTAATTCCCAACATTATATCCATGGTCAGAATTACCCGTAGTATTGAAAGTGGCTATTTGTATGTATTGGGCATGTCATCCAAAAGTTTGACCCGAGAATGGATTAATTATTATGAAGATTATGTAAGAAGAAAAAACTCCGGAAACAAACCCTTTGTTTCTAATGTTTTGAAAAAAACAGGTAAACGTCATTTACAATACCGTCATCTTTCATATAACCCTGAATTAAAACAAGTTGCTTATGTAACGCATAAGATGGGTAAATACAAAATCTGGATTCACGATATTGAAAGCAATAAACGTTTTAAGATATTCAAAGGCGGAATTAAGTTAGACCGTATCAACGACACAAAATTACCGGTAGTAAAATGGCATCCCAATGGAAAAACACTCGTTTTTTTTACAGAAAGGAAAGGAGAAATGTTGATACATTTTTACGACAGTGAAACCGGTGTGATAGATCAAAAGCCCATTTTTAACCTCGAAAAAGTTTTGGATTTTGATATCGCTCCCAATGGACGAGAAATTGTTTTTTCTGCTTTTCATAAAGGACAAACCGACTTATATCTTTACAACTCTGTTTCAAACTCTCAGAAACAATTAACCAATGATGTTTTTGACGATCTCATGCCTGTTTTTTCCAAAAACGGAGAAGAAATATTTTTTGTCTCAAACCGATCAATTGATTCATTGCATATTGATGTGCCCAATTTGTATTATCCAAACTTATATCATCTTTACAGGGGAAATCTTAAACAAATGGCTGATCTTAAAAATCCATATCCTTTGCAAATAGTCGATAATGAAAAAGGAACAAACAAATATATGCCTCTTTCCACTGATTCGGGTATTTATTATTTGAAGGAAAAACAATCCAATTTGGTTCCTCATTTTGCCAAATTTGACAGTTCAATTGCATTTGTGGATACAGCCATACACTATCGGTATTTTTATACGTCTGTGTCTTTGGACGAATGGCCCAACAATATCCGCTATTATGACTTTGGCGATAGTCGTTTGTTCTATTTCAAAAAAAACAAATGGCGCGATTACTTGTTTATTGCATCTATAGATGATTTAAGCAAAAAACATCTCAACCAAATTGCCGGTAATGATGATCAAAATCAATATTCTGACGATAATTTATTGCCATATATTGTTCAGCCCATAATCGAACCAACGCTCGACTCTTCCCACATCGACTATAATAATTACAAGTTTGAACAAATCACCCGCAAGACAGAAGATGGCATAACAATAAACAAAAAGGTCATAATGATTGGTGGAGAAAGTGAAAAAAACAAAAAAGAAGAAAGCAATCAATTTAAAATAAATAAAAAGAGTGCAAATTTTATAAATGATACAGGACTTGTTATTCAGAAGCCCAGAGTATATTTTCTTTCATTTTTCACGGACGAATCCATCACACAGTTGAATAGCAATTTTGTCAATGGGCAATATCAAATTTTTAACGGAGGTCCCTTTATTGCACCAGGATTAGGAGCCGTTATGAAAATGGGAATCAGCGACATATTTGAGGATTATAAAGTGTATGGGGGAGTGCGTTTTGGCGGGGCTTCTATGGAATACTTTATGGGATATCAAAATTTAAAATACCGTGCAGATAAAGAATGGTTGTTTACCCGGCGGACAAATCGCAACGGTAATGAATTTTCTACATATCAATTTATTACTGATGAATTAAATTACAGCTGGCGGTATCCGTTCAGTGCCGTTGCATCGATTAGAACAACAATAAAACTACGGCATGATCAGATTGTGACTAAAGCCAATGAATCATTTTCGCTTCAGGTTCCCGATTTTCATGATTACTGGGGCGTTTTGAGAATGGCCTATGTATTTGACAACACAAAATTTGTCATGCTGAATATTTTTAATGGCACTCGCTTTAAAATATGGGGGGAATATTACCAACAAATACAAAAGAACGACGATAAGTTTTATTATTTGTTTAGCAATGTTCCTGCGTTTGACAAACAAAGGTATAATGTATTTGTAGCCGGACTGGATTTGAGGCATTACCAGAAAATTCATCGCGAAATAACATTTGTCACACGTCTGGCCGGAGGTACTTCTTTTGGAAAGCAAAAGTTGATCTATTATTTAGGTAGTGTGGATGATTGGATCATCCTTGGTAAAACACCAAGATTTAACTATGATCAAGCCATTGATTATACCCAAAATTACCGTTTTCAAACATTGGCATCACCCATGCGCGGATTTAATCAAAACATACGCAACGGAAACTCATTTGCCGTAATTAATACAGAGTTGCGTTGGCCGGTATTCAAGTATTTCATACGCCGTCCGATAAAATCATCTTTCATATCAAATTTCCAGATCGTTGGCTTTGGTGATCTGGGCACGGCATGGAATGGATTAGACCCATTTAGCAGCGAAAACTCAATCAACCGGAAAATAATTCAGGATGGTCCTTTGACGATAGTACTTTACGATAGTTCATATCCGATAGTGGGCGGTTATGGCTTTGGCCTAAGAAGCAGAATTTTGGGATATTTTGTGCGTACCGACTGGGCTTGGGGGGTTGTGGATGGCAAGGTGCAAAAACCGATTTTTTATTTATCGCTTTGTTTAGATATTTAATAATTTATGAAAAAACTAAGTATGGAAACATATTTAATTTTGATTTTGATTGGGCTGGCAGCCGGAATCTTAAGTGGGATGATAGGAGTGGGAGGCGGTATCATAATGGTGCCTGCATTGGTTTTTTTTCTTGGAATGTCTCAACTCGAAGCTCAAGGTACGAGCATTGCCATTATGTTGCCACCCGTAGGAGCGCTGGCAGCTTATAATTATTACAAAGCGGGGGCATTAAACATACATTATGCCATAATAATTGCCATATTTTTTGTTTTAGGCGCATATTTTGGTTCCAGATTATCTATTTATGTAATCAGTGAATCTTTGTTGAAAAAGATTTTCGGGGCTGTCATGATGTTTGTTGCCATTAAACTCATTTTTTTCTCCAAATGATTGCAGTAGAGACACTAAAAAAACTTATAGAAGAGAGAAAGGGAGAATTGACAGCCATCAGAAGGCATTTGCACCAATATCCCGAATTGTCTTTTGAAGAATATAAAACTTCAGAATATATTTCCACATTGTTGAAAAAATGGGGAATTGATTTTGAAACAGGTTGGGCAGGTACAGGAATCGTTGCCACAATCCATGGCAAACGCTCCGGAGATGCCATAGCTTTGCGTGCCGACATGGATGCATTGCCAATACAAGAAGAGAATGATTGCCAATATGCTTCGCAAAATTCCGGCGTAATGCATGCCTGCGGACATGATGTTCATACAGCTTGTCTGTTGATAGCGGCTTCAGTATTGCATGATCATAATGATTTTGCCGGCACTGTCAATATAATTTTTCAGCCGGGAGAAGAAAAATTACCCGGGGGCGCATCTTTGATGATGCAACAAGGATTGTTTAAAAAACATCCGGCGAAGCATATTATTGGACAACATGTATATCCTGAATTGCCGGCCGGAAAGGTGGGTTTCAGACCAGGGCCCTACATGGCATCAACCGATGAAATTTATATAAATATAAAAGGAGTGGGGGGGCATGCAGCCATGCCCGAAAGATTGAAAGACCCTGTTGTGGCTGCTGCTCATGTGATATTGTCATTACAAACAATAGTTTCGCGTATGGTCGATCCCAAGATCCCATGCGTTTTGTCTGTGGGTAAAATATTGGCCGCAGGTGCCACAAATGTTATTCCCGACAATGTTTACCTGGAAGGGACATTACGGACATTCGACGAATCTTTAAGAAACAAAATACATGATTTAATCAAGGATACAGCCGGTCATGCCGCTTCAATCTATGGCTGTAAGGCAGAAATTGAGATAAAAAAAGGTTACCCTGTTTTGATAAATGATCCTCAATTAACCCGGAATTGTAAAAAGGCGGCAGAAGAATTTTTAGGCAAAGATCAGGTTACAGAGTTGGATATGAGAATGACCGCCGAAGATTTTGCTTATTATACACAAGAGATCTCGGGATGTTTCTACAGATTGGGCACAGGTTGGGAAAATCAAAAAAACATCAAACGTCTGCATGCTCCTGATTTTGATGTGAATGAAGACGCATTGGTGGTTGGCGCCGGTCTAATGGCCTGGATGGTTTATTATTTGAAAGGATAAAAACACATTCTCAAATGTTCTTATTGTTGTGTGAACTTCTTTCAAATTTTAATGACATAATTGAAAATCCTTAAAATGATTGAGTATAAGAAAGCGAATCCCTCGAAACTATAAACTTCATTTACTATTTGGCAAAACATAGGGTAAAAATTAAAAAAACAACCTCAATAAAATCAACACTTTCGATAAAATTACTACTTTTGATTTTTATCGGGCAATAGTGGTTCAAAATAAAAGACACTAAAAATGTTGAAAAGGATATATGGAGTATATTTGGACTTACATATGAACACTTAGAAAGACAACCGAAATCTAACAACAAAATTTATGGGGCAAAATCAACCTCGGATAATAAAAGTAAAAGAATTGCTTACAAACGATAAATTAAATATACCAAACTTTCAACGGCCATATAAATGGACAATTAAAAATGTTAATCAACTTATAGATGATATACTGATAAATAAGGAAAAGTCAGAATATCGTTTGGGGACTCTTGTGCTTCATAAGCACGACGATATTTTTGATATTGTCGATGGGCAGCAAAGAACAATTACTTTAACTTTGATCGCCTATGCAATAAAGCAAAGAAAAAACAAAACAAAAGAAGAAGAAAAACTATTTGAAAATTTTGAACCCAAACTTTTGAATTTATCTTTTACCAATGACATTTCAAAAGCGAATATCCAAAATAACTACAGACAAATTCAAAGACGAATTGAAGATTTTGACGAACAATCAATATATTTTTTTCTAGAAAAATGTACTTTGGTTGAAGTCGTTTTGGATGATATATCAGAAGCATTTCAGTTTTTTGATTCCCAAAATACAAGAGGTAAAGAACTTGAACCCCACGACTTATTAAAAGCATTCCACTTGAGGGAGATGAATAATTTTTCAACAGAAGAAGAACGCAAAAAAATAGTTGAAAAATGGGAAAGTTGGGAGACAGAAAAACTATCAAAATTGTTTTCACAGTATTTATTCAGAATTCGAAATTGGAGCAAAGGATATTCTGCACAGTATTTTTCAAAGAATGATATTGATGTATTCAAGGGAATAAACCTCTATTCAGAACAAAATTATCCATTTGCAGCAATGTTTCGGATTGCTCATTTTTATGTTGATGATTACAACCGCTCATATCACAGAAATATTGACAAAAACAAAATCGATTTTCCTTTTCAAATAGACGGAATTATCATAAATGGAAAACGATTTTTTGAAATGATAGAATATTATCAAATTATGATTGACAATATCAAATCAAAAGAAATGAGTGATAAATATCCTATTTTGAAATTGATTAAAACTTATGAGGGAAGTTTTCGAACAGGAGACAAATATATTCGCAACTTGTTCTATTGTGGCTTAATTTATTACATAGACAAATTCGGGGACAAAGATTTGGAAAAAGCAATTGATAAAATTTTTGTGTGGGCGTATTCATTGCGTTTGAAACTTCAAGCTGTTAGACTTAATTCAGTTGATAATTATGCTCTAAATCAAGAGCATTCTATATTTAAAAAAATTAAGGAAGCAATTAATCCAAAGGTTATTTTAAACTTGCAACCTGAAACTCTAAGTGAAAATAAATCAAGTAAAACAGAAGAAATTGTTGAGCAATTCAAAAAATTGGGATATTATGAACGATAAACAACCAAAATATTTCAGTATAAAGGAATTATTCAGATCTGATGATTATGTAATTCCAATCTATCAAAGAAACTACGAATGGGGAGAACCTGAAATAACCCAACTCATCCAAGACATAGTGGATTACCTTCTTAAAAGCAAAGAGACCAAATACTACATCGGTTCATTGATTGTTTACAAAAGAAAATTAGGGAGTGATGTAAAATATGAAATTATTGACGGGCAACAACGTTTAACAACATTGACTATATTGTTAAATGTAATCAAAAAAGAGTATCCAAAGATTGATTTATCTTGGTATAAAAAACTTAATCTATCTTTTGATAGCCGTAAACTTGCCTCAGATACACTTTCGTATCTTTTTAATGGCAAAAGTTTAGAAAATAAGGAATGTAATGCTGCTATTCGACAAGGATATAACATTGCAAAAAAATCATTAGCAAAAGTTTTATCTGAAAACAAATTAACTATTGATATGTTTTGCAATTACTTTTTTAAAAAAGTTATAATCTTACGTGTTTTAGTTCCTGAAGATACTGACTTGAATCACTATTTTGAGATAATGAATACTCGTGGTGAACAATTAGAAAAGCACGAAATCTTAAAAGCAAAAATGCTTGACATTTTGGAAGACGACAATTTGAAATATGCTTTCAACTTGATATGGGAAGCAACTTCAAATATGGAAAGATATGTTCAGTACGGTTTTTCAGTTGCACAAAGAAATGAGATATTTGGTGAAGATTGGAACAATTTAGTTGACAAAGAATCTCTTTATCAGAAATTACAAAATACAACTACCAACCAAGCTGCAGAAGAATCTTTGACAATAAGCCAACTTCTTGAAAAAACAGCAAAACCAATTACTGAAAATTCAAGCACTCAGGAAGAAAGTCCCGATAGATTTAACTCTGTCATAAATTTTTCCAATTTTTTACTTCACATTTTGAGAATACAAGTAAATCAAGATGAAAGTATTACCGATGAAAAAATTAAGAATATCCCATTAGACGACAAGCGATTACTAGAACTTTTTGAACCATTTTTAAAGAAAAATGAAGTTGAGCCAGACAAGAATAAAGAGTTCGTAAAACAATTCGGCTACAATTTATTGAAGGGAAAATTCTATTTTGATAAATATATTATAAAAAGAGAGTTTACAAATGGAACTGACCATTGGAGTTTAAAACGTTTGAAACGGAATGAAGCTAACCAAGTAACTTATGTAAATACATTTAATGCAGACAATGCTGAGAGTAATGAAGGAATAAATAGAGAAATTTTAATGTTACTTTCAATGTTTCATGTTTCAAGTCCGGCTTTAGTTTATAAGCATTGGTTAAACGCTTCGTTGAAATTCGTCTTAGAATATTCCGGAACTAATTTGGCAAACGATTATAAAACATATCTTGAAAAACTTGCAAAAGCATTCTTATACGATAGGTTTTTAGCAAAGGAACCCATAGATTATTTTGATATTATATACAAAAATAAACGCATTTACAAAAATAAATGCATTCCCCAAGATACCATAACAAACAAACTCAATCAAGGAACTGATGTGGAAAACTTTATATTCAATTACCTTGATTATTTATTGTGGCAAGATTATATGGGCGAAAAAAACTATTTTAAAATTAATAAAGAACAAGCATTTACAGACAATCGTATAAAAGATTTTGAATTTACATTTAGAAGTTCAGTAGAACACTATTACCCTCAACATCCTATTATTGAGGGAGAAGCTTTAAAGGGAGAAGACGCTAAATGGTTAGACAATTTCGGAAATTTATGTCTGATTAGTAGTAGTAAAAACTCACGTTTGAGTAATCATATGCCTGCAGCAAAAAAAGAATATTACGCAAAAAGTCCAACAATAGATAGCATAAAGCAACGAATTATGATGGAATATGAAAAATGGGGCATAGATCAAATTAAAGACCACAGTGGTAAAATGATTGAAATATTTGTTGCGAAATTGAAAGAAAGAGAATAGGTTTTTTGCGAAAAATTGGTAAAACAAAAATATTTGATTATCAATAACATAATAATTGGTATTCTTTTCAAAAAATCATCAAAAAACTATTTCGCAACATGTCTATTGACAAAATAAAAAGGTTAACATAATAGTATTTGACATAAGAATTTTAGCGTATTTCAAATATCCTAACTCGTATTAACTTCTGTATTACATCCGTAATATTTGCTTCCCAATCTATACCTTCAAAAAGGGATACTACCATTTTGCGGACCGGGAAATAGTGGTTTACATTTTCAAATTTTGAAATGATAGGTAATATCCCATTTTGTGTGTAATGACTTTTTAATTTTATTTCAAATTTAATCATTTTTTCATTTTTAGAATGATTGGAAGCGAAGCGAAGTCATAGACGAAGCAAGCTTCCAATCATTCATCCCATTTAAATTTTCTCGTTTCATAGTTTATCTTTGGCAATCTTCTTTGGTAGGCATTTCGCGTCATTGCCACATATCCCAATAACAAAATGGTTGCTTCGGCATTTGGTAAAGCACCCCGCATTTTTATTGTTCTCTTGTAATCCCTGTTAAGCCGTTCTATCCAATTTGTTGAGTAAATCATGCTATGGATGCGGTAATCATAATCCAAAAATAGAGCTTATACCTTTGATCCTCAGCCATACGTTGAAGCGAGGGATAACATCGCCCCCATTTTTGACAAAATTTCATCCAACGTTCCCATCCTTTCACACTTCTATCATGTCGGTCGCCGGTCCGGAACACATCTTTTAAATCTTCTGCTACCCGGACTTTATCCTTGGGTTTGACGCGTTTTTGAACATTTCTCTGCAGATGAATTGAGCATAATTGTATTTGGGTTGAAGGAAATTTTTTCCAAATAGCATCCTCTATGGCTTTCAGTCCATCACTAATGACTAAACCCACCTGTTGAAGACCACGCTTTTTTAATTCGTCAAAAACATCCTCCCATGCCTTAGCACTTTCAGTAGGGAAATTGACAATGGCCAATACCTCCCGTGAGCGATCTTTTCGAACACCTAATATCGTATAATAGGCCTCTTTGCTTACGTGATCCACTCTTCGGGTGTGTATAAAGGTTGCATCTATCAGAATGATGGGGTAATAGGATTCCAATGGCCGGGTTAACCACGCCTGAACTTCCGACCGGGCATACTCAAACAACCGGCTGATTTGACTTGGACTATATTGCTTTCCATAAATGTCCCCAAATATCTCCCCAACCTGTGCTGTCGTCAGACCGGCACCATACAAGTTAAATGCAAGTTTGCGGGCTTCCTCTTCCCGGTTACGCAACAATGCCAAAAGTATAGGAAAGAAATTCCCTCGGCGACTGCGCGGCACTCTTAGTTCCGGTAGTTTTCCTTTTCCAAAGGTCTTGCGATAGCGATACCCATTGCTCATATCTCCTTCTTTCCGGTTGTGAAGCTCGCGTTCAGCCCGCATGATCGCCTCAAAGCTGATTTTTAAAACTTCTTGAAAACCATCCTTTTTCTGAGCAATTTCTTCTAAAATTTTTGTAACTTGCTCTTGTGTAAAATTGAAATTTTTCATTGTTTTTGTTTTTTAATGTTTAAATTTCAAATTTAGAAATGTTCAACTTTACACACTTTTTGGGATAGTATCTTATTACTTTTGATTTATATGGGACAATAGTGGTTTCTTTTAGTTATTAGAGAACTAACAATGTGAAATCCTCATATTTCTGTATAGATCCTTCAAAGCTACGAGGGTATCCCGTCACACAGCCACATTGAATTCTCTCAGCGCATCATTGAGAGAGGTTTTCAGATCGGTGGAGGCCTTTCGTTTACCGATTATCAAAGCACAACTCACGTTATATTCTCCTGCAGGAAATTTTTTGGTATAGGAACCCGGAATAACCACCGAACGTTCGGGGACAACACCTTTATATTCAACCGGTTCGGGACCGCTCACATCAATTATTTTGGTCGATTGTGTAATGACGACATTTGCACCCAATACGGCTTCCCGTTTTATATGAACGCCTTCCACTACTATACAACGAGAACCTATGAAGCAACCATCTTCGATGATCACGGGAGAAGCTTGCGGGGGCTCTAAAACACCACCTATACCCACACCGCCACTCAAGTGAACATTTTTCCCTATTTGAGCACAACTACCCACTGTTGCCCAAGTATCTACCATGGTGCCACTGTCAACATAAGCACCAATATTGACATAAGAAGGCATTAAAATTGTTCCGGGAGCTAAATAAGCACCATAGCGGCAGATGGCGTGCGGCACGGCCCTTACACCCAATTTTTGATAATTCTTTTTCAATGGTATCTTATCATAAAACTCCATCGGACCCACCTCATAAGTTTTCATTTCTGCAATAGAAAAATACAATAAGACGGCCTTTTTCAACCATTCGTTCACTTGCCAACCATTTTCCGAAGGTTGAGCAATGCGCCATTGTCCGTTATCCAATTGTTGTAATGCAAATTCAACGGCTTCTTTGTATGTTTTTTCTTTAATTAACTCACGTTCGTTCCAGGCCTGTTCAATCAATTGTTTAACTTCTTCCATGTTCGATGATATTTATGAGTTTTTCCAATTTAGTTTGCCAATTATATTGATTTTTTACCAAATCATAACCATTTTGTGCTA